>NZ_JBWKCY010000010.1:118530-275226 GCF_056436245.1 Streptomyces sp. NPDC043812 | reverse complement strand
CGCTCGTTTGCGCAGCTCAGAAGGGTAGGAGGAGGGGCGTGCCATGACTCAATCCTTTCACGGAATAGAGTCTCTACCGAACCCGGAACGGTTCAGAAGGCGCAATCGACGATTGCGAGATCGAGTTCGTTGGCCGCCGACAGTTCGGTGAAGTCCCGGCGCAACTGTGGCCCTGGAACGTGGGAGCGGCCGGTGAACCTGTCGTGGAAGGCAGCATCGGCCTGGTTGAGAGCCGGGTACGTTGCCTTCCGGTCGCATGAGGCGTACAGGTACACGATGGCCTCGGCCTCGGCGCCAATCACCGCTGCAAGGTCATTGCGACGGTCCAGTGGCAGCAGTGCTGTGGGGAAGCCGTCCGTGCCGTAGAACGCGTGACACAGACCGGCGAGTTGGAGGGCCGGACGGGCCTTCCACGTCGCCAGCCGCGACTGTACACGCTGGAGGTGGGTAAGGAGAGTGCCGCCGGGGTGGGCAATGCTTTCGGCACCGAACTCAAGCAGGAGGGTGACAGCCCGGTCAGTCGTGGCAGGGAGAGCAGGCACAGTGTCCGTGTCCCTTCGGTAATGGGTTGGTCGGCACCCGCACAGCGCCTTCGCCGGTCCGGATCCGTACGAAGGCACCGGGCGGGTTGCCGCCTGGGCCCTGCAACGATCTTCTGACACCCCCAGCACCCCAGTCAATCCTGGGGATTACTCCACTCACCCCAGGTATAGCTTGGGTGCTATGACTCTGGATGACCTGCGCGTGTTCGTAGCCGTGTGTCGGGCAGGAAGCCTCAGCGCGGTGGCCCGTGACCTGTCCTGTACCCAGTCCGCAGTGAGCCAGCACGTCAAGCGCCTGGAGCGGGAAGCGGGCATGAGCCTGTTGGAACGCCAGCCGCGCGGGGTTGTTCCCACAACGGCGGGGCGCATCCTGTGCGATGCCGCCGCCGACGGGATCGCCGGGCTCGATCTTGCACTGCGCCGCCTGGGAGACCTCGTGAACGGCGAATGCGGTTCCGTGCGGATCACGACCGGCGGAACGACCGTCCGGCACTTCATGGCCGAAGCGATCGTCTCCTTCCGCCGGCGCTACCCGAAGGTGAGCCTGGAGTTCCAGACCGAGACCTCCAGCCGCGGATGTTTCGACGCCCTGCTGGCCGGCAACCTCGACCTTGCCTGGATCACCGTCGGCGGCCCAGTGCGCGGCATCGAGCAACGCCCCGTCGCCGATCTGCCCTGGGTGCTCGCCATGCGGTCCGACGATCCGCTCGCGGCCCGGCCGCGCATCGACGCCCCCGACCTCACGGGCATCCGCCTCATCCGACTACCGCCGAACTCCACCTCCGGCGCCCATTTGGACACCGTCTTCGCCGAACTGGGGATCCGGACCGGCTCGGACACAAGCGTCGCCGACTGGGACACAGCCCTGCTCCTTGCCGAACTCGGCCTGGGCCACGCCGTCGTCCCCGCCGTACCCGGTCTCCCGACACCTGGTGACGGCAGCCCCCTGCGTCTCATCCCCATTCCGGCGCTGCCGCCGCTGTCGGTCGGCTGGGCCGTACGCCGCTGGGACGCCCTCTCCCCGCTCGCTCGGAGCTTCGCCGACGCGGTCGCTGCAAGTTGTACGAAGTCGCGCGTCATGGCGTGAGCACGAAGACCGAGCTCGGACTGTCTCAAGCTCACCACACAGCAGTCGCTCCTGGGGCCTTCGCCAGTAGGCGCGGGGTCGGAGGGGCAGCACCGGGGTGTTTCACCGCCGACTTCTGGATCACATAAGGTCCGCATTCACGGAAGGGGATTCGTGGCCCGAATGCGAGTTCTGCTGTTGGATGCGGCTCCTGGGAAGCTGCTCGATCGTGAGCTGGAGTGCCTGCTTGGGCACGGGCTGACCGTCACGCTGAACCTCCGGCGCATAGCCGACGCTGCGAGCGCGCGGGTTGCGTGGACGGGCCGGGTGGACTTCACCGACTTCGATGCTTTCGAGGAGTCGGCACTGATAGCCGAGATCTTCCGCGGTGGGATCGGTTATCACGCGGTGAAGTCACGGGCCGGCGTCCCGTTGCGCGCTACGTTCCTGGCAGCGGCGACCGATCCAGCACTGACCAACCGGCTCCGGGTGATCGGCCGGGCCGGGGCAGGCACCGACCACGTCGACCTGGCCGCTGCCGCCCGCCACGGCGTCACCGTCACCCACACCCCGGGCTCCAATGCGACCGCGGTCGCGGAGTTCGCCTTGGCCCAGCTGCTTGCCCTGACCCGGAACCTGTCAGAGCACAACGAGGCCGCGCACCACGGGCGTTGGAGCGGACCGGCTGCCCCCGCGGTCGAGCTGTCGGAGCTGACCCTGGGCGTTCTCGGGCTCGGCCGGATCGGCCAGGCGCTGGCCGAGCGGGCGGCTGCCCTCGGCATGACCGTCCAGAGCCTCTCCCGTCACCCGGCGGGGGCGGCGGCGCTCCGTGCCGAGTCCCTCGGCACCCTTCTGGCCGGCAGCGACGTGGTCTCCCTGCACCTTCCGCTTACCCCGCAGACCCGGGGATTGATCGGCCGGGCGGAACTGGCGCTGATGCGACCTGGCTCGATCCTGCTGAACACCTCCCGGGGCGGAATCGTCGACGAGCAAGCCCTGGCAGATGCACTACGCAACCCGGCACACCCCCTGGCGGCCGCGGCCGTCGACACCTTCGCCCACGAGCACGCCGCATTCACCTCCCCGTTGTTCGGCCTGCCCAACGCCCTGTTCACTCCACACGTCGCCGGGATGACCCGGCGCGCGATGGCTGAGGCCGCCCTCCGCTGCGCCGACAACATCGCAGCGCTGCTCGCTGGCCGCCCGGACGGCGTCCCCGTGGTGGCACCGTAACGTCTGTGGTCGGCGGATAATGGCCGCGCATCCCCCTGTGGTGGCCGACCCGTTGCCGTGGACGCTCCCAAGCCAGGCCGGAACAGCGGACGCGCGGTGGCCGTTTTCAACACGCTGAACTTGACAGAGAAGTTCCCCGTGGTTCCCCGCTTGCCTCCGTTTCGTCGGGCACGGATAGGGCACGCGGCAAGACGTTCAGCCGGGGTAGTCAGTTCGCCAGGGATAGTCGAACGCTGCGACGCCGCCGAACCGCGCCACTGCCGCCCAGAGTCCGTCCTCCCCTTGTGAGACCGTGCGCTCGAGCGTGCTCATGCCGTCGCCCTCAGCCCAACAGAGGTCGTTGGCTATGTAGTGGGGGTGCCACTCGCGGACGAACCAGATCAGGTCGAGGTGAGGGTTCCGCGCTCCAGGGCGATCTTCGAGGCTCGCCCCATGGCGGCTGCCTGAAGCCGTGGAGCCGACCGCCTCAGCCACCGCGGGCTACCGTCCACGGCATCAGGTGTGCTCGCTCTAGCCGCGCGACCGGCGTAGCCGGGGACGGAGCGGGGCGGAGACAGGAGCGTCGTCCCCGGCGGTGACGCCGGGGAGCGCGCGCGGCAAGCGGAGCGAGACGCCTTGACGAAGTAGGGAAACTTCTATCGCACTGATCCATGGCCCTTGGTTGGCCTGCTGGCCTGTCCGCCCGCTGCGTTACGGTGCGGGTTCAGTCCGCAGTGTCGGCGTCCGTGCTGCGTCGGCTCCGCTCCCGCATCGACTGGCCTGGGTCCGCGAGGTGTGTTCCGGTCAGCCCGTCAAACGGCGGGAGCCGTCGCGATCGCGTCCTTCTCCTGGATGGGCGGACCGACGGTGCCGGTGTGAGCGGCCAGTGCCTTCTCCAGGCGCTTGATGTGGTAGTACTGCACCCGCGTCGTGCGCTGCAGGGCCATGACCGCAGTCAGGAACTGGTCCATCTCGGCTGCCCGGGTGAGGATGTCGTCGGGCACGTTCTCGTCCCGCAGCCAGGCTTCCGCGTCCTGGCCGAGCACGGCCTGCGCCCAGTTGCGGGTGATCGGCTTGAACAGACCCGGGTGGTTGGCCACGATCCGCGCTCGGATCGCCAGGTCGTTCTCGACGGCTTCCACGTGCAGTCCGGTGTCCTTGTTGCGCGCCCCGAACAGCGGCTCATGGATGTGGTGAGCATCGAAACCGTGCTCCACGCAGCCGACCCAGAAATCCCAGTCCTCTCCGGCCCGCATGCTCTCGTTGTACCCGCCGACGGTCTCCCATGCCTCACGCCGGAAAAGCGAGCAGTAGAACATGATGAGCCGCTGAAGCAGCAGTTCCCTGCTGTAGGCGGGGAAGGGCATCGCCTGCGGAGGCAGATCGTCGTCGGTGAAGGCGAACACATCGGTCGAGGCGATGGCAATGCCGGGGTCGTTGTCCAGTACCGCGACGGTCTTCTCCAGCATCGTTGCTGCGATCACATCGTCGGCGTCCAGCGGAAGGATGTACCGGCCGGCGCTGGCCTCGATCCCGGTGTTGCGCGCGGCGGAGACCCCGGCATTGGCCTGCTGGAGCAGCCTGATGCGCCGGTCGGGATGGCGGGCGATCAGGGCCTCGGCCACCTCGACGCTGTTGTCGGTACTGCCGTCGTCGACAATGACGATCTCCCAGTCGCGGAACGTCTGGGAAATGACGCTGGACACCGTCTCGGGCAGATAGCGACCGTAGTCATGGCACGGGATGACCACCGAGACCACGGGGTGGGAACTGTGGGGCATGCGCCGTCCTTCGCTTCGGAAACGGAAACGGGAGGGGGAGGATCCTGGGGACGTGTGGTCGCGGGTGGCAGGTCGGGCGACGCCGCCCCCGTTCCGGGGCCGCGCCGGAGCCGACCTGCTGAACCGCGTGCTAGCTGCGGCGTTCGAGCGACGCGTAGTCGGGCCAGTGGGACCAGTGGTCGTGGTCATCGTCGTCGCGGCAGTACCCGTAGTCCGGGATCGTCATGTTGCCGACGGGCGTGCAGCAGTACCCGTAGTCCGCGACCGTGATGTTGCCGACGGGTGTACAGCAGTACCCGTAGTCCGCGACCGTGACGTTGCCGACGGGCGTGCAGCAGTACCCGTAGTCCGTGACCGTGACGTTGCCGTACGGGGGGCAGTGGGATTCGGACCCCGGCGTGAAGGTGACGTCGCCTATCGGCTGTATGTGCTGTCCGTTCTTCGCCGAGGCCGCCGGGTCCGCACCGAGGGAGGCGTAGGCCGCCTCCGCGGTGCCGAGCAGTCCGGCGGTGGCCAGTACGGCGGGAAGAGCCAGGGAAGTGATGGCGCGGGCTTTCACAGTGGCGCCTTTCTGTGGGGGATCTGCCCCGGGATGCCTGTGAACTCCACGGCAGGGCAGTAGTGCCACCGTAAGATCGGCTACCTAACGTGTCAAAAGGACTACTTTCCGTGAGGGGCGGGCTGGGCCGGCCCCTTGCGGCCCTGCTTCAGGAAACCGGGACGGCCTCGGCGTGCGCAGGCGTCTGGGCGTGGTGCGGATGCAGCACTTCCAGATCGGGCATCGCCCAGCAGGCGACACCCATGTCCCGGGCCATCGCGGCGAGACCCTCGGTCTCGATGAGTTGCTGATAGGGGAAGGACGGAAAGATCAGGCCGTCACGGTGAAGGTCGGCGCGCACCAGCAATGTGGTGCCGCCGACCGAGTCGACGCGGAGGAGTCCTTGCCCGCGCAACTCGTCGAGGTACGTCCGGCCGAACCCCCTCGGGGGCTGAAGGATGCCGTCACGTAGCCACGGGGACCAGTTGAGCGTGCCGGCCCTCGGGTGAAGGACGAAGGTGTTGAGATCGTACGTAGGCCCACCGGGCGCGGTGGCACAGTGCGGAACGACGATGTCCTTGCGCGCACCGAGCAGACGCTGGACCAGGTCGGCCGGGTAGCCGGTGACATCGCCGTCGAGCCACAGAACCCACTCCTCGTCGACGAGGGCCCGGGAGAGCAGGTGGTTGCGCACCTTGGCCAGCACCGACCGGCGCCGGCGCTGGATGCCGGGTTCCCAACGGGGTCCGGTCAACTGGAGCCCGAAGTCGCGGCGCACAAGCGTGACCCGCCGGTACTCCGCCTCGAGCCGGGGCAGGACCTGCTGGAGCATTTCCGGTGTCGCGTCCCGGCTGTCGCCCTCCAGCAGGCCCAACGAGATCGCCTCGCGGGGGTAGTCCAGCGTGCGAAGGCGGTCCAGATAGCCGGGCAGGAACGCCGCAGCGTCCTTGAGCGGGCTGAGTACCAGCACCAGGGGCCGCTCACTCGCCGGGGCCGCCGCGGGCACGGCAGTCGGCCGCGGTTTCCGCTCGGAGGTCCGGTCGGTTGTGGTGCCGGCCTCCGCATGGGCGATGTCCCCGGGCGCGATCGGCAGCCGGGTCGCCATGGCAAGCAACCGCTCGGCGTAAGCACCGGGTTCGGCCCAGATCTCGGTCGCCACATCGAAGTGCTCCGCGAAATGGGACTCGTTGAACGTGTTGGTCCCGTGGCACACATATGTGTACAGCTCGGGTGCGTCGACCGATACGACCCGGCAGGTCCGGACCACTTCTTCCGCCACCGGGGTGTCCTCGCCCCGGCGTTGCGCCGGGTAGCGCGGGAGCCGGTCCTTCGCGCACACCATCGACCCTTCCCAGACCCGTGCGCAGGAGATCGCGAGCTTGCGGCGGGCAGGCCACCACAGCCGCTCCCGGGCGAGGAAGCACGCCTCGGCGCCGAGCGTGAGAATCGCCGCCATCTGCGTCTCGACCCGCTCCGGGTCGTACAGGTCGTCGTCGTCCCACTGGCACACGTAGGGCCCGGTGGCCCGGTCCACCGCCTCATTGCGCAGCTCGCCCAACGACCGCCCCTCCGGGGGGAGCCGGTGATGGCGGATCCGAGGGTCGTCCAGGTCGCGGATGTGCTGCTCCAGGGCGTCGTCCGTGCCGTCCTCCACCACGACCAGTTCCAGGTTCGGGTAAGTCTGGTTGCGGAAACACGTGATCGCCCGTTGCGCCGTCGCCGAGCGGTCCTTGGTGACCATCAGGCATGACACCGTCGGCGCGGGCGCGCCCGAAGCCCAGCGGCGGCGCTGGGTGTCAAGGCTGAGCAGACCGTCGGCGAGCGGTTGCCGTTCCTGGCTCGCGCGGAACGGAACCCGCTTGGCGGCCGACATCCGCGGCGGCCCGGAGGTATCGCACGCCCAACTGTCCGACCAGTGGTGCACAGCGCACGCGCGTTCGTAGTCGGCTTCCTGCGGGCCGAACAGCTCTGTCGCGTACGGGCTCACCTTCGGGTACAGGACCTCCGGGCCGAGAACCGTGATCGAGTCGGGCGCCGGGGCACTGTCGATCGCTCTGGTGAGGAAGAACGGGCCGGTCGCGTCCAAGGTGCTGGACAGCTTGTGGGCACTGACCAGTTGGCGGTGCACGTGGGCCCAGAAGGGGTGGCCCGGCCGCGACGCGATGAACGCGTTGCCGACGATGCGGCCGAATCCGCGCTGGCGGGCCAGCAGCAGCCGGGTGTGCACCTCGGGCTCGCAGCCGAGGACGAGCTCGTGGCCGTCAAGGATTCCGGAGACGGGCCGCAGACACTCGAAGTCCAGATCCACGTACAGCCCGCCGAAGTGGTCGAGCAGAAAGTAGCGAATCGCGTCGGCCCGCATGATTGCTTCGGGATAGCCGTCGTAGACCGGCAGGAACCACGGATAGTGCTCCTGGAGGAATGCGCGATTGTCCGCGTCGGTCCACAACCGATACCCCCAGTCGGGATGGTGCAGACGCCAGGAGTCGGCCCACTTCTGCCATTCCGGTGGAATGTCGGCGTCTTTCCATGTTTGGTGGATCAGCGGGGGAATTTTCTCCTGTGCGGACATTTGCACAGTATGGCGGGCGCTCCGGGACGAGCCGAGCTCCCGGTAGACCCGTCGGCAGAACATTCACCCGGGCGGTCGACGAGACACCGGCGAGAACGGGGGCAGTGCGAGCCGCTGCCCCGAAGGACCGGGTCCGTCGGCGGACGGGCCCGGTCCCTTCGGCCGGCGGTCGGTCAGATGCGGTCTGCCGCGATCAGGAGGTACTGGAAGGAGCCGTCCTTGTAGGAGTTGATGAACGCCTCTTCGATACCGGTGACCAGGGAGGACGTGGCCCGCAGCTCCCAGTAGGGGAGGGTCGCGGCAGTCAGGTCGACGATGGTCTGCGGTACGAGACGGTTGTCCGCCATGGCGCGCAGGTATTCCCGGCGGGAGTGGATGTTGCACTCGAAGTGCGCGTTGATCTGGGAGACCCACTTCGAGGGCTGTCCGTAACGCGGGTTCCAGCAGCCGGTGATGGTCACGTAGCGGCCGCCGACCGCGAGGACGCGCGAGTGCTCGGCGAAGAGGTCGTGCAGGTCGACGTACATACTCGACTCGTTGTTCCACGAGGCCGCGGCGTGCCCCGTCTTGAAGGGCATGTCGAGCATGTTGCACACGCGGGCGTGAACATGGTCCTCGATGCCGAGTTCATGGGCGCGCTGGTTCGCGAAGTCGGCCTGCTTGGCCGAGAGGGTGACGCCCTCGACCTTGCATCCGAACCGCTGGTGGGCCATGACCATCGAACCGCCCCGGCCGCAGCCGGCGTCCACGAGCGTGTCGTCACGCCCGATGGAGCCGAGGTGGCCCAGGAGCACGTCGGCCTGCGCCGACTCCAGACGGTGGAGTTCGGCGATCAGCCTCTTCTCGTATGCGCTGCTCTCGGCGTCCCCGAGGGCGGCGTGGTCGACGTCGCCGATGCCGTAGTGGTGGTGGTAGAGCCCGTCCACGTCGCCGAGACGCAGGTTCACGGGCCTGGCCTCATGGTCCCAGTAACGGGCGATGTCACCCTGGTAGGGCGACGCCGGGGCGGGAACGAACGCGGTGGTGCCGTTGACGGTGAGCTCGGTGCTGGTCACAGATGAGTCCATTTCTTACCAGAAGTCGGGCAGGCTGTATCGATAGGTGTTGGTCTGGTGCCAGTAGTGGTTGCCGTCGACCCACACGGCCACTCCCCGCAGGAAACGCAGCACGCTCGGGACGGGACAGGCGGCGGCCAGAGCGGCGGCTTCGGCTTCGAAGTCGTGCATGAGGCCGTTGTGGACCTCGACCGCCTTCAGATAGGCATCCCGGTCGGAGTTGCCCTCACGTTCGGCGATCACCACGGGCAGGTTCAGGTGCCGGCCGGGGGCGGCGAGCTCCTTGGTATACGAGTACAGGTCGTTGACGATGGTGCTGGCGTTCCCGGCGAGCGCGAGAACCCGCTGCATGGCGGGCTGGGCATGCAGGTCCGTCGGCAGTTCGTAGCCGCCGACGGTGTCGGTGATGGTGGGGCAGGGCCGGAAGTTGTTGAACTGCCGCATCGCCAGGTACTCCCACACCTCGGGCACGTGGTCCGTCTGGGCCCAGGCGGCCTCGGCGAGGTAGCCCAGGTGCAGACGTGCCATGTCGTGTCTGAACCGGTCGGCCTGGGAGGGCGTGGCCTGTTGGGCGAAGTACTCCATCGCGGAGCGGTAGGCGCGCCGCGGGGCGTCCGCGTGGAGCGACTCCGCCCACTGCGGTTGGTATTCCTTCGTCGTGTGCAGGGGGTCGAGGGCGGTGTGCGCCAGCAGAAGGCGTCCGCCGAGACCGATGGGCGAGCCTCCGTGGTCCTCGCAGTAGCAGTCGTCGACCGCGTTCTCGGCGACCATCAGCCGCGTGGCGATCATCAGGTGGTCGATGGTCGGAGCGTCCGGATGACAGGCCACCATGTAGCGCCCGACGGAGAAGCCGTCGAACTGGCCCTCCCAGTCCTCGGGGTACAGGTCGACCTCGTCCACCGCCCAGTCCTTGATCCTGCGACTGACCTCCTCCACCCGCGCCGGGTCGGGCTCCGGCACCGGGTGGTGGTAGAGGCCCGGGATGGGTGCGCCCTCCACGGGCGCCTCGGGCTGGGGAGGCGCCGGCAACTCCTCGCGCAGGCCCAGGTACAGACCCGACGTACCGAGACCGGAGGGGCCGCGCAGGATCCGGTCCAGGGCCGGGCTCGGTCGCCTCGCCGCGCCAGCGCCCTCCCGCACGTGGGGAGCGATCAGGTCGCCACCCGGGCTGTCGTCGGTCACCGGCACCTCTACGCGCACGGCCCCTGCGGCAGGGAGGGCGAGGGAGGGCTGGGCGGGAAGGGAAGGCAGAGCGTCGGCGACTGTTTCGACGTCGGTGGCGTGGGTGAGGGCGTGCGCCCCGAAGCGGGCCGCAGCGGCAGGCAGGCTCGATTGCAGAGGGGAAAGCCCAGGATCGGGCATCCGTAGCTCCTTGGTGAGGTGGGTGGGCAAGGCCCGGATCCCGGGCGTGCTCGCCCGGCCCGGGAACGTCCGGGCTGTCGTGGCCGTCGGACACGCCCCAGGTCCTGTCCGGGCGATCTTCGAGGATCAGCCCGCGGTGTCAGATGCATGGGGCCTCCCCCGGCCCGCCAGGGCCGAGGGGACGCATCGCAAGGCGGTGGGGGCACCACCGGCCGAAGGCTGGGGGAGATCGTCCTCGTACTGGATGTACTTGGGCGACTCCAACAACACAGCGTGGGGGTACTCCCCCTGGCTCCGCCGGGGGGACCCCCACCGGCCGAAGGCTGGGGGGCGCCGTAGCTGTCGTCGCGGGCCCGAGAAGACCGCCCGGACAGGGCCTAGTCGCGCCTGCGGGTGATCTGCACGTTCTCCAGCACGCCGAGTGCGTTGGGCACGAGGATGGCGGCGGAGTAGTAGGTGGTGACCAGGTACGAGATGATCGCCTGCTCGCTGATGCCCATGAAGCGCACGGACAGGCCCGGCTCGTACTCCTCCGGCAGGCCGGTCTGACGCAGACCGATGACGCCCTGGTTGTCCTCACCGGTTCGCATGGCGAGGATCGAGCTGGTGCCCTCCTTACTGATCGGGATCTTGTCGCAGGGCAGGATCGGGACCCCGCGCCAGGCCGTGACCTGCTGCCCGCCGAGGTCGGCGTGATCCGGATAGATCCCGCGGGCGTTGAGCTCACGCCCGATCGCCGCGATCGTCCTGGGGTGGGCGAGGAAGAGCTTGGTGCCGCGCCGGCGGCAGAGCAGCTCGTCGAGGTCGTCCGGGGTGGGCGGGCCGGAGTGGGGCTGGATCCGCTGCTTGAAGTCGGCGTTGTGGAGCAGGCCGAACTCCCGGTTGTTGATCAGCTCGTGCTCCTGGCGCTCGCGCAGCGCCTCGATGGTGAGCCTGAGTTGCTCCTCGGTCTGGTTCATCGGCCCGTTGTAGAGATCGGAGACCCTCGTGTGGACCCGCAGAACGGTCTGCGCGACGGAGAGTTCGTACTCGCGTGGCTTGAGCTCGTAGTCGACGAAGGCGCCCGGCAGTTCGACTTCTCCGGTGTGGCCGGCCGACATCGCGATCTCGGCCTCGCCGTGGCGGTTCTGCCGCTGCAGGGGAAGCGAGCTGAACTGCCGGATGTGGGCCTGGAGGTTCGGCGCCGAGGACAGCACGGCGGCGAAGTCGGCGCGGGACAGGGTGAGCAGGGTGCCGGAGGTCTCGGCAGTGACGGTGTGGTCCCATCTGGCGTCGTCGTCCAGAAGGGCGTTCTCACCGAACCGGTCGCCGTCGGCGAGTACGGCGACGGCGACCTCGTCGCCGTACTTGCCGACGGACGTCTGGTTGATCCGGCCGTGGGCGATCAGGTGGATCTGCTCGGCGGGGGTACCGCGCTCGGCCAAGACCTCGCCGGCGCGAAAGTCGCGCTGGACGCACCGGCCGGCGATCGCGGTCAGCACCTCCACGTCTTCGAAGCCGCGCAGCAGGGCCAGTTCACCCAGCTCGCGGGGGATCACCCGGACGTCGGCGCCGTCCTGGACGAAGTCGATGCGCCCGTCGCCGACGGTGTAGCTCAGCCGGCGGTTCACCCGGTAGGCGCCGCCCTTGGTCTCCACCCAGGGGAGCATCCGCAGCAGCCAGCGGGAGGTGATCTCCTGCATCTGCGGGGCGGACTTGGTCGTGGTGGCAAGGTTGCGGGCAGCCGCGGTGCTCAGGCTGGACTGCCCTGGCGGCTCCTGCTGTACTTCCGGGCCGGTCTCAACGGTCATCGGGAGAGCTCTCCTTCGCAAGGCTGGTGATCGGCGTACGCGCACGCCAACCGGTGAAAGAGGAAATAGAGGGTCGATCCCAGGGAATCCGTCCGGATTCCGGTGAACAGTAACGGCCGATATGCCCTGGTCACCCCATGAGACCGTGAGCATTACCTCAATGAAGTGATCTTGCTCCGCACGGGGTTTATCCGGACGAACGACGACATTCGAGCCACCCGCCCGAAAGCAGCCCAGTGCGCGGCGGGGGCCGCCCGCCCTACGCTCTCTTCCGCACCCATGACCACGCCTGACGACCCATCAGAAAATGATCCGGTGCCGCGAGGCGAACGCGCTGCCACCGCAAGGGAGGACCGCCATTGGTTCCGAAGTCGGCACCGTCCCTCGGGCATCAGGCGGCCGTCCACCGACGACGCGCACCGGCCGGTCGACGGGGCGGAACGTTCCCGCGCACCGCGACGTGAGGGGCGACTTCACCCCCGCCCTGCACGGCCCCCCGCAACCTGCCGCTCCCGGCGGATCCGCAGCCGAAGCAGTCACCTCCTCCTGACGATGCCTGCCTGCGGCACGCTGTCACCTCGCTCCCGCCTCCCGGCGTGCGCCTGCGGCGTCAGATCCCCGGCTCAGGCTCGGCCGGTCACGAACCGGTCGAGTGCCGCGGTGAGTTCGGCCGGCTTCTCCACCGGCAATTCGTGGCCGGCGTCCACGATCCGTACCTCCGCATCGGGGTACGCCTTCGCCATCCGGAGCATCTGGGAGACGGGCAGCTGCACGTCGTGGTAGCCGTGCACCAGCAGCGTGGGCGTGCTGATCTCCCCGACCCGGTCGAGGACGTCGAAGGCCCTCATGGCGGCGTAGCACGTCATGACCACCTCCCGCGGCGTGGCCGAGGAGGCCCGGACGCACGCACGGATCTCCTCGCGCGGATAGCCGGGGGCGAAGGCCCGCTGGATGTTGGCGGCGACGAACAGCTTGAACGGCACAAGCGTGGATGCCGCCATCAGAAGGCCCCGCGAACGGCTGTAGGTCATGCGGCTGATCGAGTTCACCAGCACCAGGCGCTCGACCCGCTCGGGATGGCCGAGGGCAAGAGTCTGCGCGATCATCCCGCCCATGGAGTGACCGACCGGGATGAAGGAGTCGACCTCCAAGTGGTCGAGAAGTGCCAGGACATCGCTCGCCAACTCCTCGATCGTCCGCGCTCCCGAACCGCTGCTGTCGCCGTGACCGCGCAGGTCCAGGCGTATCACCCGCCGGTTCTGCGCGAAGTGCTCCATCTGGTGGTCCCAGCGGTGCCGGTCGGCCGTCCAGCCGTGGATGAACACCAAAGGCACGCCCTCACCGTCGTGAGGGCCCGCGTCGTCGTAGGTCAGTGCTGCGCCGTCGACATCGAGCTGCGCCATGGGTCGCCTCCTGCGGTCCAGTTACTGGCGAGTACCGTAACCGCCCGCCCTGGCGACCGTCACCGCCCGCTGCCCGTCGACGCCTTCGGTGGAGCGGCCGGAGCAATGACCCACCATGCAACGCCCTTGCAACGTCCCGGCTGCTCTCCTGTCCTCATGGACGAGAACCCGCGCGTGGAGCTGACCGCTTCGGCCGCCGGGCTGGTGCGTCGGTTGCGGGCCGCCCACGGTCCGTTGATGTTCCATCAGTCCGGCGGCTGCTGCGACGGCAGTGCGCCCATGTGCTACCCGGCCGGAGAATTCAGTACCGGAGCTGCGGACCTGCTGCTGGAGGAGCTCGTGGTGGAGGGCGTCGAGGAGGTGGTCCCCTTCTGGATGTCACGGAGCCAGTACGAGGTGTGGAGTCACACCCGGCTCGTCGTCGATGTCGTCGAGGGACGGGGCAGCGGCTTCTCGCTGGAGGCGCCGGAGGGTGTGCGATTCCTGATCAGGTCGTTCATGGCCTGAGGCTGCCGACGACGTTGGCCGTCGCCGCGATGCCCTCCTGGATGGTGGGGGCCATGCTGGTGCCCGCGAGAAAGAATCCGAGCAGGGCGCAGACCACCGCATGGGACATCTTCAGACCGCCGTTGCGCAGAAAGATCACTGCGAGCACGAGCAGCAGAAGCACCAACGAGATCGAAATGGCCATCGCCAACCTCCTTCGCCGCGCCGGGTTTGCGGCACTGGGCGGCCAGTCTGGCGCAGCGAAGGGCCCGTACGGCCGACTGGCGTGTCCGCCGTACGGGTGAGTCGGTTCAGCGGTCGAATCAGCGGTCGTGCCGGCGCAGGAAGGTTTCGAGACCTGCCAGGTCATCGGTGTTGATGTGGTCCACGCCCGCGGCGAGCAGTTCACGCCACAGCGCATCGCGCGCCGGGCCCGGTGTGTCGGGGGTGGCCCAGAAACGGACGTGCTGCCCACGCCTGTGTGCGGTGGAAACGAGGGTGTGCAGCTTCTGCCGTTCCGCGGCGGGGAATTCGCCCGTGCCCAGCCAGGTGAAGCTCTGCGTCCAGTTGCTGGATATCAGCGGGATGAACGAGGCGGGCGCCGGTGCGGGGGCGGCGAGGTCGTCCAGGCGGCCGTCGTAGAAGGCGTACCGGTGGTGCTGCGCCTCCATCGGGACACGGGCAGCGCGGTCCCCCGAGATGACGGGTGTGACGGCGCCGAGGTGTACGCGTCCGTGGGTGCAGCGGCTCAGCATCCCCCGGTAGTCGCGCAGTTGGCGGTCGAGTTCGAGATAGGCGGCGACACCGTCCGTCTTGATGTCGATCAGGAGCTGGACCGGCCGGCGGTGGCCCGGGTACACACTGCCGTGGCCCTCCCGGACCCGTGCGAGCAGCGGGTCGAGGTAGAGGGAGCGCAGGGTGCGTGCGGGGTCGAGATCGGCGGGTTCGTGGGCGACGAGGAGTTCGCCGTCCACGAGGAAGATGTCGGCCTCCACGCTGGTGAATCCGTGGGAGAGCGCGTCGTGCAGGGGCCGCTGGTGCAGATAGTCGTTGTGGGCGTGGGCCCGGCGCAGCGGGCTCGGGCCGGTGGGACGGCTGCCGCCCTCGGCAGTTCGTGCCTGGGCGGGGACGGCGGCCGCGCCTGCGAGTGCGGCGGCGAGGGTGATGACAGCTCTGCGGCGGGTGGTCGGCACGGTGGCCTCCGGGCTCGGCGGATCGGGACACCGGTGAGTATCGGGTGTCGAAGCGCCAAGAGGCAGACCGCAGACAAGAGTTCGGCCCTCCGTCATCCCGTCGTCGGCAGTGCGCCGACGCCGGGAAGCGAAGTGACAGGTGGTCAGCGCGTGCTGTCGGACAGAGCAGTCTCGAGATGGCCTGCGCCCCCGCCCAAAGGCGGGAGCGCAGGCCAGGATCACCGGTGGTCGGTGCCGACAACCACCGAGTCCTTGGCCCCGCTGCCGGCCGGGAACAAGGTCGCCGCGCCGACGGTCGGCGCGGCGAGCCGGCGCGGGGTGCTACGGAACCGGGGTGGTTACGGGGCCGGGAGGTCGACCAGGGCTGCCACCGTCTCCTTGTGCCGCCCCGGAGTGCCGAGGGCGATCTCGTCGGACTTGGCGCGCTTGAGGTAGAGGTGCGCGGGGTGTTCCCAGGTCATCCCGATGCCGCCGTGCAGCTGGACGCACTCCTCGGCCGCATGGACCGCGACCTTGGCGCAGTAGGCCTGGGCCACGGCCACCGACAGCGCCGCCTCCGGGCTGCCGGTGGCGAGGGCGTCGGCCGCGGCACGGGCGGCGGCGCGGGCGGAAACGACCTCGAGCCACAGCTGCGCCATCCGGTGCTTGAGCGCCTGGAACGAGCCGACGGGCCGGTTGAACTGGTGACGTTCGCCGGTGTGGCGCACGGTCTCCTCCAGGCACCATTCGGCGACGCCCAGTTGTTCGGAGGCGAGCAGCCCGGCCCCGGTCAGCAGGCCGCGCCGTACGGCGCTCTCGCTCGCCGCGGAGTCGGCGAGCCGTGTCCCGGCGCCGGCCGCGACGGTGACCGCTGCGAGCGGCCGGGTCAGGTCGAACGCGCGCTGCGGCTCGACCGTGGCCTGCGAACTGTCCACGGCGTACAGCCCGTCGGCCCCGAGGACGAGGAAGACATCGGCCGCGACTGCGTCCGCGACGCCGGTGATCCGCGTGGCGGCCCCGGGCAGCGGGCTGTCCGCCGCGGCGGACAGCGGCACGGCGAGCACCGCGGTGCGGCGCCCGGTCGCGAGATCACCGAGCAGCGCGGCGACGGCCTCGGAGTCCGTGCCGAGCGTGAGCAGGGTCTCGGTCGCGATGACGGAACTGGTCAGGAACGGCGCCGGGACGACGCCCCGGCCCAGTTCCTCGAGGACGACGGCCGCTTCGCGATGACTCGCGCCCTGGCCGCCGAGCTTCTCGGGGACGAGCAGGCCGGCGGCGCCGACCTCGGCTGCGAGCGCCTTCCACAGCCCGGGGTGGTAGGGGTCGCCGCTCTCGGCGCCGCCGCCGGTGAGAGCGGCCGGGTCGGCGCGGGACGTGAGCAGGGAGCGGACGGCGGACCGCAGATCGGTCTCGGCCTCGGAGTACAGCAGATCCGTCATCGCGCGAGGTCCTTCCAGGCGATGTCCTTGTCGCTGCGCGGTTCGGCCGGCAGGCCGAGTACGCGTTCGGCGACGATGTTCAGCAGCACCTCACTGGTGCCGCCCTCGATGGAGTTGCCCTTGGAGCGCAGATAGCGGTAGCCGGCCCCACGTCCGGTGAAGTCGACGATGTCCGGGCGGCGCATGGTCCAGTCGTCGTACAACAGGCCCTCCTCGCCGCGGAGTTCGACCTCCAGCCCGCTGATCTCCTGGTTGAGTCGGGCGAAGGCGAGCTTCATGCCGCTGCCCTCGGGGCCGGGCTGGCCCGCGACGAGCTGCTGGCGAAGACGTTCGCCGGCGAGGCGGGAGACCTCGGCCTCGACCCAGAGGGTCAGCAGCCGCTGGTGCAGGTCGTGGGTGCGCAGCTCGGGGCGCTTGCGCCAGGTCTGCGCGATCGGGCCGATCATGCCGCCCTCGCGCGGCAGACGCATGCCGCCGATGGAGACGCGTTCGTTCATCAGGGTGGTCTGCGCGACCTTCCAGCCCTCGCCGACCGCACCGAGCCGGTGGGCGTCGGGGATGCGCACGTCGGTGAGGAAGACCTCGTTGAACTCGGCCTCGCCCGTGATCTGGCGCAGCGGCCGCACCTCGACGCCGGGGTCGGTCATGTCGCAGATGAAGTAGGTGATGCCCTGGTGCTTGGGCAGATCGGGGTCGGTGCGGGCGATGAGGATCGCCCAGCGCGCCAGATGGGCGCTGGAGGTCCACACCTTCTGCCCGTTGACGACCCAGTCGTCACCGTCGCGTACCGCCCGCGTGCCGAGCGCGGCGAGGTCGGAGCCGGCTCCGGGCTCGCTGAACAGCTGGCACCACACCTCGTCGCCGACCCACAGCGGCTTCAGGAAGCGCTGCTTCACCTCGTCGGAGCCGTAGGCGAGGATCGTCGGTGCGGCCATGCCGAGACCGATGCCGATGCGGCGCGGGTCGTTGTCGGGTGCGCCCGCGGCGGTGAGTTCGGCGTCGACGACGGCCTGGAGGGAGCGCGGCGCGCCGAGGCCGCCGAGTCCCTGCGGGTAGTGCACCCAGGCGAGTCCGGCGTCGAAGCGGGCTTTGAGGAAGTCACCGCGTTCGGTGGTGGCCGGCGGGTGTGCGGCGAGCAACTCCTGTGTACGGGAGCGCAGTTCGGCTGCGTCGGTCATCGTGCTGCTCCTTCCGGTACGACCACGAGGCGGCCCGTGGTGGTGCCGTCGGCGACGCGCTGGACTGCGTCCGCCGCGTCCTTGAAGGCGACCCGCTCGCTGACGAGGGGCTTGATGAGGCCCTTGTCGGCGTATTCGGTGAGCGTGCGGTGACAGGCCAGGATGGCGGCCGGGTCCTTGACCGCGTAGAGGCCCCAGTGGAGGCCCACGATCGAGTAGTTCTTGACCAGGGCGTGGTTGAGGGCGGGCGCGGGGATGTCGCCGCTGGCGAAGCCGACGATCACGATCCGGCCCTCGAACGCCACGCACTTGGCGGACTTGGTGTAGGCGTCGCCGCCGACGGGGTCGTAGATCACGTCGGCGCCGCGACCGCCGGTCGCCTCCTTCACCGCCGCGACGACGTCCTCGCTGCGACGGTCGATCACCACATCGCAGCCCAGCTCCCGTGCGACGGCGGCCTTCTCGGCCCCGCCGACGACGCCGATGACCGTGGCGCCGGCGGCCTTGCCGAGCTGGACGGCGGCGCTGCCGACGCCGCCTGCCGCCGCGTGGACGAGCAGCGTCTCGCCCTCCTTCAGACCGGCCCGGCGGTGCAGCCCGAACCAGCCGGTCTGGTAGCCGATGTGCATGGCGGCCGCCTCGGCGTCGTCGAGGGCGTCGGGGGCGGGGAGCAGCGCGGCCTTGTCGGCGACGACGTACTCGGCGAGGCCGCCGTTCGGCAGGGCCGGATTGGCGATGACCCGTCGGCCGTCCTCGGTCTCGCCGCAGATCTCCACGCCGGGGGTGAAGGGCAGGGGCGGCTTGATCTGGTACTGACCCCGGCACAGCAGCGCATCGGGGAAGTTGATGTTCGCGGCGCGGACCTTCAGCAGCACCTGTCCGTCGCCGGGCGTCGGCCGGTCCACCTCTTCGAGCCGCATCACCTCGCTCGGCTCACCGCTTTGGTGCACTCGCCATGCCTGCATTCCGGGGCCTCCCACAAGCTGTAGGGCAGTACTGTGCTCGCGACCGCATACTAAGCGGTCGCTTGCCCATCGGGGAAGACCCGGCCCGGTCCCTGCGCTCGCTGCCCTCAGTCCCGCCCGGGCCTCGCCCGGACATGCATCCGCTCCCCCTGCGGCCCGAACAGACTCAGGAACTCCACTGGCTTGTCGTCGGCCGCACCGAACCAGTGCGCCACGCGGGTGTCGAATTCCGCGGCCTCCCCCGGCCCGAGCACCACATCGTGGTCGCCGAGCAGCAGCCGCAGCCGGCCGGAGAGCACATAGAGCCACTCGTACCCCTCGTGGGTGCGCTGCTCGGGGGACTCCGGGGCCGGCCGGTACACCGCCTTGTACGCCTGCAGCCCGCCGGGCCTGTTGGTCAGCGGGTACATGGTCCGGTGGCCGCGGACGATGGGCTTGGAGCGCACCCGCGGGTCGCCGACCGGCGGGGCGCCCACCAGTTCGTCGAGGGGGACCTGGTGGGCGCGGGCGATCGGCAGCAACAGCTCCAGGCTCGGCCTGCGACCGCCCGACTCCAGCCGGGACAGAGTGCTCACGGAGATGCCCGTCGCCTCCGACAGAGCGCCGAGCGTCGCTCCGCGCTCACGCCGGATCCGGCGGAGCCGGGGCCCCACCTCGTTCAGTACGGCGTCCAGCCGCGTCTCGTCGTCCATGTGTTCCATTGCAGAAACAGCAAGGACATTTGTCAATCACGCAGTGACTGGGACCGCGTCAGGACCGGGGATGACCCGGCCCCACCGACGGGCCGGGTGCCGCCCGCCGGGCATGCGGCATCGGCCACGCACGGCGGCGAGCACCGCGGCAGGTCAGCGCGGGAAGATCTCGAAGGTGACCGCGGGGCGCCCCCCGAAGCGCGCCGCCGCCCCCTCGGCGATGCCCGTCAGGAAGGTGCGGCAGTACTCCTCGGGGTCCTTGTCGGTCAGCCCCTCGATGTACATCCGGTGCTCCAGGAGCGAACGCACCGCGCGCTCCAGGCCCGGTCCCGCCTCGACGGCGTGGGTCGGGCTCGTCGATCCCGCGACGGCGACCCAGCGCACGCCGTCCCACGGTTCGAGGCCCTGTTCCGAGATCAGCTCGGGGAAGATCCAGCGGTTGCCGGCGTCGCCTGCGGCGTCCAGCGTCGCCCGGCCGACGGCCCGGTGGTCGGGGGTGTTCCAGTTCGTGCCGCCCCAGGTGTCGCGGTGGTTGAGCGTGATGACCAGCTCGGGGCGGTGACGGCGGACGGCGGCTGCGATGTCGCGGCGCAGCCGCGTCCCGTACTCGATGACCCCGTCCTGGTGGTCGAGGAACTCCACGGTGGACACGCCGACGACCGCGGCGCTCGCACGCTGCTCCTGCTCGCGCAGCGGCGCGCACTCGGCCGGGGCGATCGAGTCGATGCCCGCCTCGCCGCGGGTCGCGAGGAGGTAGGCGACGTCGCGGCCGCCGTCGGTCCACCCCGCGATGGCCGCGGCGCAGCCGTACTCCAGGTCGTCGGGGTGGGCGACGACGGCCAGCGCACGCTGCCAGTCGCCGGGCATCTCGGCGAGTTGTTCCGTCACGTGATCGGTCATGACCGCAGAATACGGCCCGTGACCGGTACGGGAGTTGATCGGCCGTCAGACCTCGTCACGGGCGAGGGCGAGCAGTCGGTCGAGGACCCTGGTGCCGCTCGCGCGCACCCCGTCGTGCTCGTACTCGTCGGTGACCCAGGTACGCAGCCCGCGGACGGTCCGCGCGGTGCGCAGCGAATCGGCGGTGTCGACGTACATGTCGTCGTGGTAGACGGCGGCCGCGACGGGCACCTCGTTGGCGGCAAGCCGGGCCGGGTCGTACAACGCCGGCCAGTCGGTGCGGGCGGCGAGCAGTTCGGCGGTCTCGCGCAGCGGGCGCAGGGCCGGGTCGGTCTCGAACTGCCAGGGGTGGATGGTCTCGCCGGTGAACATCAGCGGGGCGTCGCCGGCGAGGGCCGCTGCCGCGTCGAACTCGGGGAACTCGGCGCGGACACGCTCGGCGGCCCAGGCGGTCGGCCGACCGCCCTGGGCGTAGATCGCCTCGTGCAGGACGGCGTACAGGGGGTGCCCGGCGAACGAGAGGGCGGAGCCGACGGCCTCCTGGAAGGTGTCGGAGAGCTCGAGCCCCGCCCCGGTGCGGACGAAGGCGTTCTCCAGCAGGTAGTGCAACCGGTGACTGCCGTCCTCGCCGCCGAGCATGATGCCGAGCGACTGGAACGCCTCGGGGGTGAGCAGGTAGCCGGTCGGCAGCCGGGTGGGCCGACCGGCGAGGTGGACGGCGATGCGGCGGGCCCGTTCGACGTCCTGCGGGTAGCGGGCGTAGTGGCTCTCGACCTTGCGGCGGATGCGCGGGTAGGCGGCCCGGTAGACGTCGTCGGCGTGCGCGTCGAGGGAGGGCAGGCCACCGGTGATCAGGACGGTGTCCAGCCCTTCGGGGGCGGTGGCCAGGTAGTGGGTGGCGCAGAATCCGCCGAAGCTCTGGCCGAGCACTGTCCAGGGCGCGCCGCCTGTGAGCCGCATCCGGATGGCCTCGCAGTCGCGGACGATGGCGTCCGAGCGGAAGAGGCCGAGGTGTTCCGCCTGCTCCTCGGGGCCGCCGAGGAGCGGGAGGGTCTGACGGTTCAGGGGGGTGGACCGGCCGGTACCGCGCTGGTCCAGGAGGAGGACGCGGTACTCCTTCACGGCACGCGCCAGCCATGCCTGCGCACCGGTGAAACGCCGGGCCGCGTTGCCCGGGCCGCCTTCCAGATACACCAGCCAGGGCAGATCGTCACCGGTGCGGCCGGGCGCCACTGCCTCGCGGCCGTAGAGCTCGATCTGTTCGCCGTCCGGCGCGGTGTGGTCGAGCGGGACGGTGAAGGTGTGATCGGTGAGGACGACACCGGGCTGCCGGTAGCTGGCCAATGCTGCTCCTGCTTTCGTGACCTGTTCCTGTGTGCGCCCCCGCCCGACCAGTGGATCACAGCGGGCGGACGGGGACGCAGCAGGGTGGGGGCCGTACCGCCGGGAGGCGGTGGCAGGGGTCAGCCGGTGGGGAAGTTGTCCGGGGTCCTGATCCGGTCACGGACCCAGACGCCGGCGGGCTTCAGCGAGGCCGTGCCGGTCCAGGGGCCGTTGTTGTTGCACGTGCCGCTCTTGAACACGGCACCGGACCGCTCGTCGTCGGAGTAGTTCCAGTTGACCCAGCTGATCTTCTTGCTCGCCATGAGGTCGAGGTACCGCTGGGACATCGCGAAGTCGTTGGCGTCCTCCCCGGCGAAGTTCTGGGTGCCGAACTCGGTGACGAACATCGGGAGCTTGTCGGCGGCACGGGAGAGCGCGTTCAGGTACTCGTCCCGGTGGGAGGCCGCGTAGAAGTGGAAGGTGTACATGATGTTGGCGGCGTTGACCGGGTTGTTCACGACCTCGGTCTCGTTCCCGTCCTCGGAGAGGCCGAGGGAGGACCAGGCGCGGGTGCCGACGAGGACCGGAGTGTCGGCGTCGTTCTGCCGGATGACCGGGATGAGCTGCTCCGCATAGCTCTTGATCCGGGACCAGCTCACGCCGCTGGGCTCGTTGGCGATCTCGTAGAGCAGGTTCTTCTTGTTCCCGTGCCGCTGGGCGATCTCGGTGAAGAAGGTCTTGGCACGCGAGAGATTGTGGTGCGGGTCGCCGGGGCTGAGCATGTGCCAGTCGACGATCACGTACATGCCCCGCGCGGTGGCCTGCTCGATGAAGGAGTGGGCCAGGTCGGTGAAGCGCCGCGGGTCGGTCTCGTAACCGCCCTCCTGGACGTAGGTGGAGACGCGCAGGACGTCGGCGTTCCAGTCGGTGGCCAGGGCGTTCAGCGAACCGCTGGTGACGCACTGGCTGTACCACTGGGTGCCGTGGGTGCTCATGCCGCGCAACTGGATGGGTTTGCCGTACTGGTTGCACAGCTTGGTCCCGCAGACCTTGAGCTGCCCGTTGATCTCGGCGGGGGTGCTGTCGCCGGGATCGGTGGCGGTGTCGACGGCGAGGTGGTCGACGTTCGGGCCGCCGTTGGCGGTGGTGGCGGTGGCCCTGATGGTGTTGGCGCCCGCCTTGAGATCGGCGGTGACGGTGGCCGTCGACCATGAGGTCCAGGCACCGGTGCCGGTGAACGCGCGGTCGTCCGCGGCGAGCGTGCCGTTGACGGCGACGTCCATGGGGCGGTTGGCGGAGGTGCCGTTGGCGTAGCGCAGGGTCAGGGTGGCCCGGCCCGCCTGGGCGGCGTTGACCGTCCACTGGACGTGACTTCCGGCGACGTTGTCGTAGTTGACGAAGCCGCTGCCGGTGAAACCTGCGTGGTTGGACTCGACGAGACCGCGCGAGACGCTCGCGCTCTCGGCCTCGTGGGTGACGGCGGCAGCGGGGACCGCCGGGAGGGCCGTGGGTGCGGCGGGTGCAGTGGGTGCGGCGGTCACCGCGAGGGTCAGGGCAGCGCCGAGGACGGCCATGCCGCCGAGTGGGCGTTTCCAGAACCGTGCCGGTCTCATGGGGGGTCTCCGTTGGCTGGGCGGATGGGGCCGGACAGAACCGATGCATCGGAGCGATTGATTGGAAGGAAACTTTCCTAACCGAATGGAATAGCAGGGGTCGCGGGTGGTCGGCAAGAGTCCCGACCGAACACGGAAAGGTCCCGCTGCGGCTGCTCCGGCGGGTACGACACGGACAGTCCGGCCCGTGTGCGCGACCGTCCGCGCGCTCCTAGCGTGGGGGGATGATCCGGTTCGAGCAGGTCAGCAAGGTCTATCCGGACGGCACGACGGCCGTGGACGATCTGTCCTTCGAGGTCGCCGAGGGCGAACTCGTCACCCTTGTCGGCCCGTCCGGCTGCGGAAAGACCACGACGATGATGATGGTCAACCGGCTGATCGAACCGACGGCCGGCCGGATCCTCGTCGACGGCTCGGACATCGCCGGCGTCGACCCGGTCCAACTGCGCCGCCGCATCGGCTACGTCATCCAGCAGGTCGGCCTCTTCCCGCACCGCACGGTGCTCGACAACACCGCCACCGTCCCCTCCCTCCTCGGCTGGAAGAAGGCGAAGGCCCGTGCCCGCGCGGCCGAACTGCTCGATCTGGTGGGGCTCGACCCGAAGACCTACGGCTCCCGCTACCCGGCGCAGCTGTCCGGCGGCCAGCGTCAACGGGTGGGCGTGGCCCGCGCCCTCGCCGCCGATCCCCCGGTCCTGCTGATGGACGAACCGTTCGGCGCCGTCGATCCGGTGGTGCGCGAGCGGCTGCAGAACGAATTCCTCGGCCTGCAGGCGACGGTGCGCAAGACCGTGCTCATGGTGACCCACGACATCGAGGAGGCGGTGCGCATGGGCGATCGCATCGCGGTGTACGGGCAGGGGCGCATCGAGCAGTTCGACACCCCTGCCGCGGTGCTCGGCACGCCGGCCACCCCGTACGTCGCCCACTTCGTCGGCGCCGACCGTGGGCTGAAGCGGCTGTCGGTCACCACGGTCGAGGCGGACGATCTGGAGGAGCCGCCGGTCGCCCGTCTCGACGAGACGGCCCGGTCGGCGGCCGCGCGGCTGCGCGACGAGGGCGGCGCCCGCTGGGCCGTGATCCTGGACAGCGGCGGCGGGCTGCACGGCTGGGTGTCGGCCGATGCTCTGGCGATCGCCGGCGAGCAGGGCACGGTCGGCGATCTCGCCCGCCGGATGGACGCCTGGGTCCCGGTGGGCGCGCCGCTGAAGCAGGCTTTCAGCGAAATGCTGCAGCACGACGCGGGCTGGGTGGCCGTCCTGGACGGCGAACAGATCCTGGGGGTGCTGACGCCGGCGAAACTGCACGAGGCGCTTCGCCGGTCGGTGGACGCGGACGCACAGGGAGTGGCCCGCGACGAGGTGGAGTTCGACTCGGTCGCCGACGCATGAACGGTGGCGGGGCGAGCAGGTGACCGGCGACGAGGCATGCTTGCCCGGCCGCCGCCGACCGTGGTGACCTGCACGTCCATCCCGTGGTGAAGGCGGTTGCCCCATGGCCCTGTTCGATCTGCCCGTCGACGACCTGCGCAGGAATCGCAGTACGTCCGTCGAGCCCGGGGACTTCGACGCGTTCTGGGCGACGACGCTCACCGACCGCGAGCCGTACCGGGAGGTGGGCCTCCACCTGAGGGCGCACCGCGGCCGCACCGAGCAGACGACGCGCACCCTCGCGTACTTCGACGGGGTCCACTTCGCGGCGCGCTCCCGGGCGCCCGTGCTGTTCTCGGTGGCGCTGGAGGACCAGACCTGCCCGCCGTCCACGGTGTTCGCCGCGTTCAACGCGTACGGGCACGACGACAAGCGGATCGAGATCTACGACTTCAACGACCACGAAGGCGGCGGTCCGTTCCAGGAGGCGGTCCAGCTGTGGTGGCTGCCGGAGCAGCTGTCTTGACCGGGCGGCCGGGGATGCCTAGGTTCCCAGGATAGAAAGCGCTTGCCCCGCCGGTCGATCCCGCCGACCGGTTCGTCGCTGCTTGCCGCTCCGGCTCCGGCCGGACCCGGCCGGAGGAGGTCGTTGGTGGAACCGTACGAAGGCCTGCCCGGCGGGATCGGCGTGTCACGCCTGCAGGTGTACGACTGGCCCGCGGCGGACGGTCTGCGCGGGGGAACTCCCCATCTTCATCTGACCTGTTCGGAGGGGTACTCCGTCATCGGGGGCCACGGGGCGGTGCAGACCCTCACCGCCTCGGGTTTCCGGCAGACCCCGCTGGAGCCGGGCTCCCTGGTCTGGTTCACCCCGGGCACGATCCACCGGCTGGTCAACCACGGCGGACTCACCATCGTCGTCCTGATGCAGAACTGCGGGCTTCCCGAGGCGGGCGACGCCGTCCTCACGCTCCCCCCGCCGTTCCTCCGGGACCCCGGCGTCTACCGCGAGGCGGTCGCGCTGCCGTCACAGGGGCCCGAGGAGGAGATCGAACAGACGGCGCGCCGCCGGCGCGACCTCGCCGTCGAGGGCTTCGCGGCACTGCGCAGGGCGACGGAGGCCGGGGACCCCGAGCCGCTGGCCGCCTTCCACCGGGCTGCCGCCGCACTGGTGCGCCCGCTCGCCGACGACTGGCGGCTGCGCTGGGAACGCGGCGCGGCAGCGGCGTCGGCGGCGACAGGCGCCCAGCTCGCGCGGCTGGACTCGGGCGACGCCGGATATCTCGCGGAGGCACGGGTGCGGTCCGAACAGCCCGCGGCCCGCGGCCGGTTCGGCATGTGCGGCCGGCTGGACGTGTACGACGTGCACAACGTCTGAGCGACGCCGGCGGCCGGTGCCCGCTCAGCCCTTCTCTGCGGCGAGGAGTCCCTTCGATTCGAGGTAGTTGCGCCACGTCCTCGGGCAGCCGGCGCCAGCTGTCGACCTGTTCGTTGAGCCTGGCGAGATCGCCGGTCGTCAGCACGGTGTTGAGCCTTCCCAGAGCACGGGTGACGCCTTCGCCGCCCGCCCTGGCCCGGTTGACGACGGGCACGATGTAGTCGGCGTTCTGCAGACGCCTGTCGTCCGCGAGCAGGACGAGACCGAAGTCGTCGAGTGTCGCGTCCGTGGTGGTGGTGAGCACCATCTGGTCCTGACCGCTCTGGACGGCCTGTTTGGCCTGTGTGGTGCCCACACCCTTCGGGTCGACAGCGGTGATGTCGATTCCATAGGTCTTCTTCAAACCAGGAGCACAGTAGGGGCGCTGCACACACTCGTCTCCGGCCGCGAGCCGCACCGGGCGCCCGGAACGGCCCAGGTCGCTCAGTGTCTTCAGCCCGTTCTCGGACGCGAACGACTCGGTGACAGCGAAGGCGTTCTGGTCGACGGCCCTGCCGGCGTCGAGGATGGTGAGTCCTCGCGGCGTCGCGAGTGCCCGCAGGGCGGACATGGTTGCGGCGAGGTCGGGCGATCCGACGGTTGCCGCTTTCGGCCCGTTCACCTTCGCGTTCAGCCAGTCGGCGAACGTCGCCGCGTACTCGGGTACGACATCGATCTGGCCGCTCTCCAGCGCCGGTTCGTACAGCTCGCGGTTGGTGACGGAGAGGATCTCGGTGCCGTATCCGGCGTCGGTGAGCAGCAGCGCGTACATCCGGGCCAGCAGATCGCTCTCGGTGAAGCCCGCCGACCCGATCGTCAGGTGCTTGCTGTCGCCGGGCGGCGCGGTGACCTCGCCCTGGGTCTCCAGAGACGGTCCGGTGGCGCAGCCGGCGGTGAGCAGGGCCGCGGCCGCGGCAGCCAGTGGGGCGCGTGTCCTGGGCGTTCTCATGCACCGCTCCCCCGGGCCCAGGCCGGTGCCAGCCGCTGGACCAGTTCGAACAGTCCCTCGACGATGAGCGCGAACACCGCGACGAGTACCGCTCCCGCGACCACCTGCGGGGTGGATGCGAGGTTGAAGCCCGCGGTGATGATCCGTCCGAGGCCGCCACCGCCCGCGAGCGCGGCGATCGTCGCCGTGGCGACGAGCTGCACGGCGGCGATCCGCAGCCCGGTGAGGATCAGCGGCAGCGCGAGCGGCACTTCGACACGGAACAGCAGTTGGGGACCGGTCATGCCCATGCCTCGCGCGGCCCGCACGGTGTCCTGGTCCACGCCGCGCATGCCGACGTAGGCGTTGGTGAGCAGGGGCGGCACGGCGAACAGCACCAGGGCGATGATCGTCGGCCATGATCCGTACGAGCCGATCGGGCTGAGCAGCAGCAGGACGAGCACGGCGAAGGTGGGGACGGCGCGGCCCACGTTCGAGATGTTGACGGCGAGGGCGCCGCCCTTGCCGAGATGTCCGAGGACGAGGGCGACGGGAAGGGCGATGAGGCAGCTGAGGACGAGACAGACGGCGGTGAGGAAGAGGTGCTCGCCGAGCCGCTGCCAGATGCCGCCGTCGCCGGACCAGTTGGCGGCGGTGGTGAGCCAGTCCCACGCGGACGAAAGGGTGTTCATGAGGTCCGCCTCGTCCACGGCGTGAGCACGCGCTGCACGAGCAGCAGCGCCAGGTCCGCGGCGACGGCGATGACCACGCACAGGACGGAGGCGGTGAGCACCTGAGCCTTGAAGTAGGTGTTCATACCTGCGTAGATGAGATTGCCGAGGCCGCCGTAGCCGACGATCGCACCGATAGTGACGAGGGAGACGGCGGAGACGGTGGCGATGCGCAGCCCGGCCATCGCGGCGGGCAGGGCGAGCGGGAGTTCCACGGCGCACAGCATCCTCAGGGGCCCGTATCCCATGCCGCGTGCGGCCTGACGGGTGTCCTCCGGGACGGCGCGCAGACCGGCGAGGATGTTGCGTACGAGCAGGGTGAGCGAGTACAGGACGAGCCCGGCCACCACGATGGTGGCGGACAGGCCGTAGACGGGCAGCAGCAGGGAGAACATCGCCAGCGACGGGATCGTGTAGAGAATCGTCGTGACGGCCAGCACGGGCGCGGCGGCCCACCCCCAGCGGCGGGCGGCCACGGCGAGGGGGACTGCGAGCACGAGCCCGATGAAGACCGCCAGGAACGTCAGCTGCAGATGCTGGAGCACCGCGGCGGTGATGATCTCGCTGCGGGTGGTGAGGTAGTCGCCGCAGATCCAGTCGTTTCGCGCGAGGCAGTCGTCGGGAGGCGCGGTCATCTGTCCATTGCAGCCCGCGAGGACGGTGTGTGCGCGCTGGGCTCGCCTGTCCGGGCGGACGCGGGCGGGCCGGGGCGGGGTGCGACGCAGCCGGCCGCCCCCGGCCGTCCCGTTCGGTCCAGGGCCTCCGCTGCCTTGGTCATCGGGCCGCCCGCGTCAGCCGTGTTGAGGACGTCTTCGGGTTCGAGCAGGACGATCGCGGCCGCCTCCTCGGCGACCGGACAGAGCTCGTTGCCCGGGGCACGACGCACAGCTCGCGGTCCGAGAACACGTCACCGGTCCTGAGCCGGATGGTGATGACGAGGGCCTGACCGGGGGCGCCCCGAGGACACGCCCTAGGACAGACCCGGAACCGGCGCCGCCAGGAAGCGGTGCAGCGATGCCTTCATGGCCGCGACGAATCCTTCGCGGGTCGCGTCGTCGACGAGGTCCAGGGACAGATACGGGTTGAGGTCCTCCAGCTCGACGAGCAGCAGTGCGCCGTCCGCGGTGCGGCAGGCGTCGACGCGCTGGATGCCGTGGTCGATGGTGTTCCAGTCGACGAAGAGGCGGGCGAAGGCGAGGTCGTCCGCAGTGGGCTCGTACGGCTCCAGGGCCCATCGCCGGTCGGGGTCAGGGGCGTAGAAGGCGTACTGGAAGGCGTCGTCGACGAAGTAGAACGAGACCTCGTAGCGGAAGTCGATGCGCGGCTGGACGAGCACGTCACCGTGGACCAGTCCGGGCAGGGCGTCCGGGCCGGCGAACTGCAGCCCGATGGAGTCCGCGCCCACCTTGGGCTTGACCACGTACTGCTCGGCCGGAGGCAGCAGACCGAGGTCGTCGAGCCGGTCGACCGTGGGGATGACTGGCAGCCCTGCCGCGGTCAGGTCCAGCAGGTACTGCTTGCCTGCCATGTCGCCGCGGGCGGACAGCGGGTTGTAGACGCGGACGCCGTCGCGGGCGGCACGGTCGCGGAAGTCGTCGTAGGCGTCCTGGTAGTGGAGTACGGGTCCGCTGTTGCGGACCACGACGGCGTCGAAGCCGGACATCAGGGTGGCCGCGTCCCCGGGGTGGCACAGGGCGAGGTCGAAGTCCTCGCGCAGCCGGGCGGACAGGAAGATGTCCTCGTCGCAGTACCGGCGGCCCCTGGCCGGGTAGGCGAGATCGGTGACGAGCAGCAAGCGGGGCCTGGCGGACACGGGCGTCTCCTGAGATCGGTTGACCGTAAAACTATCCAAGGGCCTCATTCGGCCACGGGGCGCCCCCTGGCGCGGCCGGCCGGTGCCTGCGGCCACGCGTGCGCGTCAGCGGCCTGCCCGTGCGAGCGGCCCGGACAACAGGACCTCGAGGGTCTCCCGCAGGGTCGCGGTGAAGTCGAGGCGCAACGCGGCGAGCGCGGGGTCGGCGGCGTAGGCGGCCTGCATCGCGGCCGAGGGGATGGGCGTAGGTCCAGATGGCACCGAAGACCAGTTCGCCCTGACACTGCGCCTGCTGCCCGCCCTGCTCGCCGCCCCCGCGCCGCGCGTGGCGACCATGAGCAGCGGTACGGCCAACTTCGGCCGGATCCGGTTCGACGATCTCCAGTGGGAGCGCCGCTACCGCCCGAACCTGGCGTACGCGCAGTCCAAGCTGGCCGATCTGATCATGGCCGGCAGGCTCGCGGAGACAGCCGCCGACAGGGGCTGGAACCTGGTCAGCACCGCCGCCCACCCGGGCTACACGATCACCAATCTGCAGACAGCGGGAGCGAGCCTGGGCCGGGTCAGGCCGCCCCGGCTGCACGCGGTGCGCAAGGCGCTGGACTTCCTGCCCAAGCAGGGTGTCGAGCAGGGCTCCGAACCCCTGCTGTTCGCGGCAGCCGATCCGGCAGCAGTGTCCGGCGGGTACTACGGACCCGGTCACCGCCTCGGGCTCGTGCGGCCCACCACCACCGCGCGCATCACCCGCCGGGCGCTGGACCCCGCGGTCAACGCCCGGCTGTGGTCGGAGGCCGAACGCCTCACGGGGTTCACGCTGCCCGCTGCCGCTGAGGACCGGGCCGCGGGAACCGCCGTCGCGGAGCAGTGACTCCCGCGTCGGAGCCCGCCCGGGAACGGCCGAGGGGCGCGGGTGCTGACGAGATGTCAGGACCCGCGCCCCTCGGCCGTGAATTCATGTGCAATCGGAACCGCGAAGACAACGGGACGGTCAGTAGGGACCGTTCACATTGTCGATCGAACCGTACCTGTCGGCGGCATAGTTGCACGCGGCGGTGATGTTCGCGACCGGGTCGTAGCTGTCCATGGAAGTACCGGGCACATGGTAGGCGCGGAAGGTCGGGTCGATCACCTGAAGAAGACCCTTGGACGGCGTTCCGGCAACGGCGTTGGAATCCCAGTTGTTGATCGCCAGCGGATTGCCCGAGGACTCACGCATGATGTTGCGGTGAATTCCCTCGTAGGATCCGGGAATTCCGTGCTTGCCCATCACGTCGAGCGACTCGCGGATCCAGCCGTCCAGGTTGTCGGCGTACGCGGTGGGCTTCGCCTTGGGGGCGGCCTTGGTGGGCGCGGCGCTCGTGCGCTCGGAGCGGTCCGCGCGGTCGGCGGTGGCACGCTTCGCGGAGTCCGCCGCCGTCTTGGCCTTGGCGCCGATGGTCAGCTCGAGGCCGGGACGGATCAGCGCCGGGTCGGCACCGATGTTCCGGCGGTTGTCGTTGTACAGCTCCTTCCAGCCACCACTGAGGGAGTGCTGGTGGGCGATCCGCGACAGGGAGTCGCCGGCCACGACGGAGTAGGTGCTCGGCGCCTTCTTCGCGGGAGCAGGGGCCGACACGGCGACCTTCTCGACGGTGGCCGGCTGGGCGGGCTGGGCCGCGCCGGCGGTGGTCGCGCCGATCAGTGGCAGGGCGAGGGCCGCACCACCCGTGCCTGCGACGGCGAATCCGCGAGTGAGGCGGTGGGACTTGGGACGGCGGTGCTTACCCTTTGCAGGCATGACGAATTCCTCTCCGTCGCCTGCGAGGTGAGCTGTCGGGTTCGGACTGGAGATGTCCGGTCGCCGGATTGCAGCGACTTCACCCCTAGCCGTTCCGCTGTGCGGACCGGCGGCTTACCTGGGTCCCCCGCTCCTGCCCTACGCGAGTTTGTGTGGTCGGGTACCGGACGGCGGCAGGATTCGGCGTTCCATCCGGAATGCGGTGACCGTAAGCGAGAGCGCCCGGAGGAAACAAGCCCTGAATTCACAAACGCAATGGATAGGCAGAGAAAGGGACAAATGATCTCATCATCCATTGATCACGGAGGGCCCAACTCTCGCTCCGCGCAAGGAAAGTGGAGCACTTGGTTCCGCTCAGGGTTCCCACGGTCGTGACCGAAGTCACGACCGCTGGAACAAAGAATGACGAGACATGCAAGATGCCGCTAAACGGACATGAGGGCAATCAGAAATGAACCAGTCATGCGGCGAATTCCGAAACATTCGCTAATGAAGCTGAATGCCCGATTCATCCCCCGAGGGGTCGGGCCCTGACTGTCAGGCCCTCACCGGTGGAGATGCGGGCGTCCCGGCGCCGCGCGCACCAGGATGCGGCGGCCCGTGACCCTCTCCGGCGCGACCGCGATCCACAGCTCCCGCTCTCCCCCGGCCCATGGCGCGCTGTACGCCTGCCGCTCCAGCTCCCGTACGGCGGCCTCGTCGGTGACGGTCCGGGCGGTGCCCACGACCAGCACACTCCATCCCTGGCTGAACGCCTCGTCGATATGGTCGACTTCGAAGGCGATCTCGCCGTCGGCGGCCCTGGCGGGCAGCACGTCGGGCGTGGTCAGGAAGGCCACCTCCCCTTCGGCGACAAGGTAGTTGACCGGGAGAATGGCCGGCCCCTCCTGGGTGGTGACCGCGACGCGGCCCACCCCGTGCGTCCCCAGCAGCGACCAGCACTCGTCGGAACCGAGCTCCACCAGCTCGGGGTGGTAGGCGGCCCTGCCCACCCCCGGCGGCAGATCGGCCTCTCCGCCGGTCAGCGCGGTGACCGTCGTCTCCAGGGCATCGGCCAGACGCAGCAGGAAGCCCATCCCGGGCGTCGCCGACTTGTCCTCCAGATACTCGATGTACCCCGGTGCCGAGCCCGCCCGCAGGGCGACGTCCTCCCGGGACAGCCCGAGCTGCCGCCGACGGGCAGCGACCCGGCGACCGATCTCCTCCTTCGGCCCTCCCCTGCCCGGAACACCGGCTGCGGTCGTGGGCTGCTCGGGCATGGTGGGCACCTTCCCCAATCCGTGTTCCAGCCGCGACGCGGGCCTCGCGCCCACGGTAGCCACGGGACGCAGGCGCCGCACGGCGGCGGGGCGGGGCCACCGGCGGGGTCCGGCGGCGGCGGGCGGACCGGCGGGGCGGTCCGGGCATACGGCGCGGGTGGCCGACACTGGACATGATCGGAGAATCGGGGAACAGGACGAAGGCGCGTGGAGGTGCCGCGATGAAGCTCAGGACCGGCGGGCGATGAGGCACCGTTCCGTGGCCGACCTGATGACGCCGCAGGCCGTCGTCGCACAGCGCGGCACCGCGTTCAAGGAGATCGCGCGACTGCTCGATGAGTACGGCATCACGGCCGTCCCGGTGATCGACGAGGACGGCCGGCCGGTCGGCGTGGTGTCCGAGGCGGACCTGCTGCGCAGATACACCAGCGGCAGTGGCTCCGACACCGCCGAGGGGCTCATGTCCAGCCCCGCCGTGGTGGCACGTCCCGAGTGGAATGCCGTGGAGGCTGCCCGGGTGATGGAGGAACGCCGCATCAAACGGCTGCCGGTGGTGGACGCCTCCGGCCGGCTCATCGGGGTGGTGAGCCGCAGCGATCTGCTCCAGCTGTTCCTCCGCCGCGACCGCGCCATCCAGGAGGAGATCGTCGAGGAGGTGCTCGCGCGGACGCTCGGGGTGTCCCCCGCGGCGGTGGCGGTCGAGGTCGACGACGGCAGAGTGACGCTCAGCGGGATGCTGGAGCACAGAAGTCAGGTGCGCATCGTGGTGCGTATGTGCCAGAGCATCGACGGCGTGGTGGACGTCGTCGACCGGCTCGCCTTCGAGCACGACGACACGAAGGCGTGAGCGGCGGGGCACGACGACACGGAGCCCTCAGGGGCGGGGCACGCCGACCGTTCAGTCCTCCGGCAGGGTGAGCAGGCACGACGTGCCCGGCTCCACGGACACCGTGTGGTGGGAGAGCCGCACCTCGACGGGGGGCCCGTCGGAGGCCGGTACGCCGATCCTCAGCTCCCCGGGCCGCATCCGTACCCGCACACCCCAGTGCCCGTGGTAGCGGACGGAGAAGCCGTACTCGGACAGCTGGGGCGAGGGGACGGGGTCGAACCACAACGCCCCGTTACGGGTCTCCAGCCCGGTCAGGCCGCGCTGGAAGAGGTCGAGGGTGCCCGCCATCGCGCCCAGGTGCACGCCCTCCTCGGTGGTGCCGCCCTGCAGATCGGCAATGTCGCCCTCCAGCGCCTCGCGGCAGTACGACCAGGCATCCTCGCGGCGCACCCTGGCCAGCACCCAGCCGTGGACCAGACCGCTGAGAGTCGATCCGTGGCTGGTGCGTCTCAGGTAGTAGTCCACCGTCCGGTGCCAGGTCTCGGCGTCGAGTTCGTAGCCGAGGCGCCGGAAGAGGCCACTCAGTTCGGCGGGCGAGAAGAGATAGCCGAGCATCAGGACATCGGCCTGCTTCGACACCCGGTAGCGGTTGACGGTGTCGCCCTCGGCCTCCAGGACGCGGTCGAGGCGGCGGATGTCGCCGTGGCGGTCTCGCAGTCTGTCCCAGTCCAGTTCCTCCAGATCGCCGTAGCCGTGGAACTGGCTGATGACGTCGTCATGGAAGGGCACGTACAACCGCTGCGAGACCTCCTGCCAGCGCGTCAGTTCGGCGGTGTCGAGTCCGGTGCGTTCGCGCAGTTCCGTGCGGCGCGGTTCGGGCAGGTCACGTACGACGTCGATCGCACGGGCGAGCACCCAGGCCGCGGTGACGTTGGTGTAGGCGTTGTCGTCGAGGCCGGGCCTGTCCGAGCCCGGGTACGCCTCGTGGTACTCGTCGGGACCCACCACCCCGCGGATGCGGTAGCGGCCCATGGCCTCGTCGTACACCGCGAAGTCCGCCCAGAAGCGGGCGATCCGCGTCAGCATTTCCGCGCCCTTGGTGTGCAGGAACTCCGCGTCGCCGGTCGCCTCGCAGTACTGCCACACGTTGTACGCGATGGCCGAGCCGACATGGTGCTGGAGGCGCGAGTGGTCGGGCAGCCAGCGACCGGAGCGCGGGTTGAGGTGCAGCTCCTGTGTCTCCTCGCGCCCGTCGCTGCCGCTCTGCCACGGGTACATGGCCCCGCGCCGCCCTGCGTCACGGGCGAGCTTGCGTGCCTGTTCGAGGCGGCGGTAGCGGTACGTCAGCAGAGCCTGCGAGACCTCGGGGAAGTGCAGGTTCAGATAGGGCAGGACGAACAGTTCGTCCCAGAAGACATGGCCCCGGTACGCCTCGCCGTGCAGGCCGCGGGCGGGCACCCCGACGTCGAGGTCCGCGGTGTGCGGCGACAGGGTCTGCAGGACGTGGAACAGGTGCAGTTGCAGAATGCGCCCGGCCTCGCCCGGCACGTCCAGCTCGCCCCTGCGCCACAGTTGCACCCATGCCGTGCGGTGGGTGCGCAGCACCTCGTCGAAGCCCGGGGCGCGCGTCACGCGGTCGACGGCCGCGTGCAGGGGGTCGCTGATCGCCGAGTCGCGGGAGGTGTGCAGCGCGACCGTCTTGTCGATGGTCCGGGTGCGGCCGGCCACCAACGACAGCCGCAGCAGCTGGACGGCGCGAAGGGGTTCGTGGGCGGTGTGGGCCTGTTCGTGGTCCGCGGGGTCGTCGGCGGTGGTGCGGGCCGCCATGCCGATCCGGATGTCGGACGTGGTGGTGCGGCAGCGCAGCCACATCATGTCCGTCTCCCCGTCACCGGCGTTGACGTGGACCAGATGGCTGCCGTTGAGCTGTCGGTAGCGTGCCACGCCGCTGTTGGTCACCGCACCGTCGAGCGCGGACTCGACCTCGATGTCCCCGGACCAGCCGTCCGCGGTGAACTCGGTGCGCAGTGCCGCGAGATGCGGATCTCCCATGTGGACGAGGCGCAGTTGACGCACGGTGAGGACGCGGCCGTCGTCGGTGGCGTACCGCGCGGTCCGCTCGAGTGTCCCCGCGCGCAGGTCCAGCTGCTGGCGGTGTGCGAGCAGGGCGGGGCCGTCCGGGCCGAACCAGGGTTCGTCGCCTTCCGCGCTGTGCAGGCGAAAGCGCAGGGGCAGCCAGTTGGGCAGGTTGACCATGTCCTCGTTCTCGACCTGGCGGCCGGAGACCGTGGAGGTGAGCCGGTTGTAGCAGCCCGCGGCGTACGTGCCGGGGTAGTGCAGGTCGTCGGCGACGCATTCGGGGGCGGCACCGCGGGTGGCGAAATAGCCGTTGCCGAGGGTGCACAGGGCTTCGCGGAGCCGCTCACGGGCGGGTTCGTACCCCTCGTACGTCCAGATCCACTCGGCCATCGTCAGTCCTCCGGGGTACGGGGGCCGCGGGGCGCTTCACCGGCTGCGCGACGGTGCGCCTCCCTTGGCCCGGCGTCCGCGCCGTGGGTGTCCGGCTCCTCGGCGAGCAATTCGGCGAGGTCCCGCACGACGACGTCGGCGCCGCGGTCGAGCAGCGCGGTGCCGGGGCCCGCGGTGCGGTCGACGCCGACCACCAGGGCGAACCCGCCGCGCCGTCCGGCCTCCACACCGGCCAGCGCGTCCTCGACGACCGCGGAACGGGCCGGCGGCACGCCGAGCCTTCGGGCCGCCTCCAGGAAGAGCGCGGGATCCGGTTTCCCGGGCAGACGGAGCCGGGCCGCCTCGCTCCCGTCGACGAGTACGTCGAAGTACGGGAGTGTGCCGGAGCGGGTGAGCAGTTCACGGGCGTGACGTGAGGCGGACACGGCCGCAAGGGGAACCGACCGGGCGCGCAGCGCGTTCAGCAGCCGTACGGTGCCGGGGTAGGCGTCGATGCCCTGCTCGCGCAGGCGCGCCGTGTACAACTGCTCCTTGTACGCGGCGACCGCGCCCACCGTGTCCGTGCCCGGTGGGTCGTCGATGCCGCCGGGCGGCAGGTCCAGGCCGCGCGAGGCGAGAAACGCGGCGGCGCCGTCCAGCCGGGACCGGCCGTCGACATGGCGCAGGTAGTCGTCCCGCACGTCGAACGGGCGGCGGGCGCGGGGATCTTCGGGCGGGTGGTCCGCGAGGCAGGCGTCGAACGCCTTCTTCCATGTCGCGGCGTGCACGCCTGCCGAGTCGGTGATGACGCCGTCGGTGTCGCACACCACCGCGGAGGCCTGGCGCCAGGCCAGCCGGCCGCGCCCGCGGTCCGCCGGTGCCTGCCCTCCGCGCACCGTCATGGCGATCCTCCCTGCCCGCTTCGGACGCCGTTGCGTCCCGGGCTCCGTCCTCGTCGCCCGCACGGCCCACCGGGCGGCCGCGTGCGGAGCCCACGTGATCAGGATGGCCGCCCACGCCGGGGCCCGCCCGCCGAACGGGGCCGCCGCTCCCCGCGCGGCGCACGGGGAGCGTGGACGCGGCACGCTGGAAGGGTGGCCGCAACGTCGGTCCGAAGGAGGAGAGGATCATGACCCGTCATGTGACAGCCGGTCTGGACAGCTCCCCCGAGAGCCTCGCCGCCGCGCACTGGGCGGCCCGGGACGCGGCACTGCGCGGCGCGGGTCTGCTGCTCGTGCACGTGGAGGAATGGCCCCTCCCGGTGGCCGTGGCCGCACCCACGGTCGACCGCGACGACCACCGTCGCTGGGCCGACAAACTGCTCGACGACGCCGCCGCGCAGCTGCGCGCGGACCATCCCGGCCTCGACGTCTCGGTCCGCCGTCTCTCGGGCCGGCCTCCCGCCGCGCTGGCTGTCGAGTCGGCGGACGCGGAGCTGCTGGTGCTGGGGTCGCGGGGCCTGGGCACGGTCATGGGCACGCTCATGGGATCGGTCGGCATGGCGACCATCGGCGCCACGGAGGTACCGGTCGTCCTCGTCCGGGCGCCGGATCAGCACGGCCGGTCGGCCCCGGCGGGGGCCGGTGACGGGGGCGAGGACGTCGTGGTCGGTGTGGACGTCCACGAGGGTGCCGACCGCATGCTGTCGTTCGCGTTCGACGAGGCGGTCCGGCGTGGCAGCGCCCTGCGGGCGGTCCACGCCTGGAAGCCGCCCCATCTGCTGTTCGCCCACTCCCCGGACCACCGGCACCATGCCGCGCAGGAGGCGGCAGCGGCGCTCGGTGCGGCGTTGCTTCCGTGGCAGCAGCGGCATCCTCTTGTGGACGTGGTGGAGCGGGCCGTCATGGGTGCGGCCGCGCGGGTGCTGGTGGAGGAAGCGGCCGGTGCGGCGCTCGTCGTGGTGGGCCGCCGTGTCCGGCGCGCTCCCCTGGCCCCGCACATCGGGCATGTGGCGCACGCGGCGATGCACCACTGCACGGCGCCGGTCGCGGTCGTCGCGCACGACTGACCGGCAGCCGTCTTCGGCGGGCGCTTCGGCGGGTCGGCGCAGCCGGAGAGCCGCTGCCCGGCGGCCGCCCCGTCGTCACGGAGTCGTGTACGGCCACCCGTATCCGGTGCCGGGCGTGCTCCCCGCGCCGGCGCCCACCGCTTCGAGGTCGTGGTCGGCGGCCCTCATCAGCTGCCGTGCCAGACTCTGCATCGCCCGCGCCGCTGCGAGCTCGTCGCCGATCTCCGGTACGTCGACGTCCTGGGGGCTGCAGTGGGCCGTGCCGTGCCCGGTGATCGTGGTGGCGCCGGTGTCCAGTACCGCCCGGGCCTTCGTCGTGCCGTCCTCCTCCTCGAGGACAAGCCCGACCTTCCACTCCCGCGTCGTTGTCATGGCGTACTCTCCCGGCCTCTCGACGGTGCTCCTTCAAGGATCCGTCCGGGCCGCCGCTTCGGCGACAGCGGTCGGGCAGCGGCCTCGCCGGCCAGGCGCACAAAGGCGTCGTGCAGGTCCTGGGCGGCCCGCGGCACCGCGCCCGAGACGCGGCGCTGGATCACCAGCAGCACTTGCGGGCTCACTTCGGCGAGCGGTCGGCACAGGATCGCGCCCTGCCTCTCGAGCGGGTCGCCCAGGACGCTGAAGTCCGGCAGCACCGTGACGCCGAGCCCCTCGGCGACCATCAGTTTCCCCATCTCCGCTCCGTCCGTGGAGTACGAGAAGGAAGGGTCACGGCCGTCGAGGAGGCGGTGCACATAGCGGTGCATCACATAGCCGGAGCGCATGACGATCATCGGTTCGCCGAGGAGGTCGGCGGCGGTGACGGCCTGCCGGGCGGCGAGCGGGCTGCCGGGATGGACGCAGACGACGGGCCGCCCCGGAGCAGCTCGGTGGACTCGAACTCGGGCGGTGTGTCGTCGCCTTCCAGATAGTTGACCAGGCCGAGGTCGAAACCCCCTTCCAGCAGCGCGCGATGGATCTCCGCCTGCTGGGCGGCGACGACTTCGACCTGGGTCGCGGGATGAGTGTCGCGGAAGGCGCGAACCGTCGGGATGAGCAGGGGGACGGTCGCTGCGTTGACGGTGCCCAGACGCACCATGCGGCTGATGCGGTGCTGTTCGCCCGCCGCGTCGCGCAACCGGTCGACGGCGTCGAGGACGCCGACGATGTGCGGCAGCAGCTCCCGCCCCTCGGCGCTGATCGTCGCACCGGAGCGTTTGCGCTCCAGGATGTCGACGCCCAGTTCGCGTTCGAGATTGCGCACGGTCTCGCTCAGCGCGGGCTGGGAGACGTGCAGCGCATCGGCCGCGCGGCGCAGCGAACCGAGCCGGGTGACTGCCGCTATGTATTCGAGCTGCTCGATGCGCACGGAAATCCCCCTCGACCACCGGCCCGCGTGAAAGGGAAACCCTATCAGCCACTCGTAAATGACGAATAACCATGCGGCCCCCTATCCGGCTATTCTCGCCTGCGGGGCGCCACAAAGTCCGCCGGGCGGATCGCGCGATCACCGCCGGTCCGTTATGCGAGACCGATCACGGAGCCCTTGACTGACCGCGCTCACGCTTGCTGGAATCGGTGACATGACGATGCGACTGGACCTCACACGGCGACGCCATGTCGACCTCGCCCGTGTCTCCAGTGCCTCCTGTCGCTGCGCCACAGCCCGGTAGCGGGGCCTCGGCCCTTCTTCTCCGCGCCACTCGGCGCGCCTGGTCCCGGGACCGAATGTTGCAGGCGCGTGAACAATTTCGTGCCTCTTTCCTCCCTTTTTCACGAGCCGAATTCCGCGCTGCCCGAATTCGGCGTCCGCAGCATCGCATTCGTGCGACAGGAGACACGTATGTCCATCGCATCCATCGATCCCCTACGTTTCGCCTACTGGGTACCCAATGTCAGCGGTGGCCTTGTCACCAGCCGGATCGAACAGCGCACCGACTGGGGCTACGAGTACAACAAGAAGCTGGCCCGCCTCGCGGAGAACAACGGATTCGACTACGCGCTCAGCCAGGTCCGCTACATGGCCAGCTACGGCGCCGAGTACCAGCACGAGTCCACTGCCTTCAGCCTGGCACTGCTCCTCGCCACCGAGCGGCTGAACGTCATCGCCGCCGTCCACCCGGGTCTGTGGCATCCCGGTGTGCTGGCCAAGCTGGGTGCGACCGCCGACCAGCTCTCGGGCGGCCGGTTCGCGGTGAACGTGGTCAGCGGCTGGTTCAAGGGCGAGTTCACGGCGCTCGGCGAGCCGTGGCTGGAGCACGACGAACGCTACCGGCGTTCCGAGGAGTTCATCCGCGCGCTGCGTGCGGTGTGGACGCAGGACCACGCGGAGCTGGCGGGCGATTTCTACCGCATCCGCGATTTCACCCTGAAGCCCAAGCCGGTCGAGGTGCCCGGCCGGGCGCACCCCGAGATCTTCCAGGGCGGCAACTCGACCGCCGCCCGGGCGATGGCCGGCCGGGTCTCCGACTGGTACTTCTCCAACGGCAGGGACTTCGACGGCGTCACCGAACAGATCCGCGATGTGCGGGTGTCGGCGGCCCAGGCCGGACGGGTACCGCCCCGCTTCGGGCTCAACGGCTTCCTCATCGCACGCGACACGGAGGCCGAGGCGAGGGAGACGCTGCGGGAGATCGTGGCCAAGGCGGACACCGAGGCGGTGCACGGCTTCGGTGCCGCCGTGAAGCAGGCCGGCCGGTCCACGTCCGACGGCAAGGGCATGTGGCAGGACTCGTCCTTCGAGGATCTCGTGCAGTACAACGACGGCTTCCGCACCGGCTTGATCGGCACGCCCGAGCAGATCGCCGAGCGCATCGTCGCCTACAAGTGCTTCGGCGTCGATCTCCTCCTCCTCGGCTTCCTCCACTACCAGGAGGAGGTCGAGTACTTCGGCTCCCGCGTGCTGCCGCTGGTGCGCGAACTGGAGGCCGAGCAGCCGCGGGCGGCGGAGCCGTCCGTCGCGGTTCCCTCCTGACACCCGCACACCACGGCGCGCATCACGCCGGCATGTCACACCCGCTCGGCGCCACGTCCGGCGCCCGAGAGGCATCCAGACCCTCTCGCGCCCTCTCCCCCTCTCCCCGACTCTCCCCGCCACCTCTCCTCGAAGGAATGTCATGGCCACCGTTCTGTCCGTCTCCGGAAGTCCCTCAGCCAGTTCCCGCACCGGCCGTCTCCTGCGTCATCTCGACACACGGCTCATCGCCCACGGTCATGAGGTGATTCCCCTCGACGTCCGCACCATCCCCGCGGAGGCGTTGCTGGGTGCCGACTTCGCACACCCGGCGATCGTGGAGGCGACCCGTCTCGTCGAGCGCGCCGACGGGATCGTCATCGGCACCCCGGTCTACAAGGCCTCGTACTCCGGGGTGCTGAAGGCCCTGCTGGATCTGCTGCCGCAGTACGCGCTCACCGGCAAGACCGTGCTGCCGCTGGCCACCGGGGGCACCGTCGCCCATGTGCTGGCCATCGACTACGCGCTGCGGCCCGTGCTCACCTCGATGGGCGCGACACATGTGGTGCAGGGCTGGTTCACCCTGGACAAGGACATCACCGTCCGCGACGACGGCAGTATCTCGGTGGCCCAGGAGGCGGCGGAGGCGCTGGGGCACGTCGTCGACCAGTTCACCTCGGCGCTCGGACCGCGGCCCGTGCTCGCGGCTGCCGGCTGAGGCCGGGGCGTACGACGATGACCTCACCCGACCGGACGGTCCCGGACGGCGCGCGCGTCGTGGCCGACGACGCGGAGGCACTGGCCGTCGCGGCGCGGCTGGCCGCGGAGTTCCGCGAAGGCGCCGCGGAGCGCGACGCAGAGCGGCGGCTGCCGCGTACGGAGCTGGACCGGCTGTCGGCCTCGGGGCTACTGGCCGTGTCCGTCCCCAGGGAGTACGGGGGCGCCGATGTGTCCCACGAGACCCTGGCCGAGGTGTTCCGGCTGCTGGCAAGCGCCGATCCGAGCCTCGCCCAGATCCCGCAGAGCCATTTCGTGTACGTCAATGTGCTGCGCCGCCAAGGCACGGCCGGGCAGCGGGAGTTCTTCTTCCGCGAGGTACTTGCGGGGCGGCGGTTCGGCAACGCGCAGTCCGAGGCGGGCACCCGGCATGTCCAGGACATCCGAACGGCTCTCGCGCCGGCGCCGGGCGGCGGACATGTGCTCACCGGTGTGAAGCACTACTCGACCGGCGCCTTGTTCGCCGACTGGATCCCCGTGCTGGCCCGTGCGACAGGGGACGGTGAGTTGTATGTCGCGTACGTTCCGCGCACGGCGCGTGGTATGCGGGTGGTGGACGACTGGGACGGTATGGGGCAGCGCACCACAGCGAGCGGAACAGTCCGTCTCGACGCCGTGGCGGTGCCGGACAACCATGTGGTCCCGCACCATCTCACCTTCCGTGGGCCCCAACTGCACGGCGCGGTCGCACAGTTGCTGCACTCCGCGATCGATGCCGGGATCGCGGCGGGTGCGCTGGCGGAGGCGGCCGCGTTCGTGCGGACGAAGAGCCGGCCGTGGTTCGAGAGCGGAGTCGGGACGGCCGCGGAGGACCCTCTGCTGATCCAACGCTTCGGGGAGCTCGCCATCAGGGTCCGCGCCGCCGAGGCGCTGCTCGTGGCGGCGGCCCGCGCGGTGGACTTCGCCGCGTCCGCGGACGAACCGACCGACGACGGCACGGCCGAGGCGTCGATCGCGGTGGCAGCGGCGAAGGCCCACGCCGCCGGGACCGCCGTGGAGGTGGCCGACGCACTGTTCGAGGTGTCGGGGACCCGGTCGGCACTGGACTCGCTCAATCTGCACCGCTATTGGCGCGACGCGCGCACCCACACCCTGCACGACCCGGTCCGCTGGAAGGTCCAGCACATCGGCCGGTACGTGCTCAGCGGTGTGCGCCCGCCGCGCCACGGCCTGCTGTGACCTGCGCGCTCCTCCGCGACGCCACCCCCCGAATCGAACGGAGACCTCCCTTGTCCCTCACCTTCCACTGGTTCCTGCCCACCAACGGTGACAGCCGCCATGTCGTGGGCGGCGGTCACGGCACCCCGGCCACTGCGGCGGCCGGGGACCGGCCGCCCACTGTCGGCTACCTCTCGCAGATCGCCCGGGCGGCCGAGGACCTCGGCTTCACGGGTGCGCTGACGCCCACCGGCGCCTGGTGCGAGGACGCCTGGCTGACGACCGCGATGGTCAGCAGGGAGACCGAACGGCTGAAGTTCCTGGTCGCGTTCCGGCCCGGTTTCGTGTCGCCGACGCTCGCGGCGCAGATGGCAGCCACCTATCAGCGGCAGACGGGTGGCCGGCTGCTGCTCAATGTCGTCACGGGGGGCGAGAGCCACGAGCAGCGTGCGTACGGCGACTTCCTGGACAAGGACGCGCGCTATGCGCGCACCGGCGAGTTCCTGCAGATCGTCCGGGAGTTGTGGGACGGGAGGACGGTGTCGCTGGAGGGCAAGCATCTGCGGGTGGCCGAGGCGCAGCTCGCGCGTCTTCCCGATCCGGTCCCGCAGGTGTACTTCGGCGGGTCGTCCCCGGCGGCGGGCGCGGTCGCGGCGCGCCACGCCGATGTGTATCTGACCTGGGGCGAGCCGCCCGCCGCGGTGGCGGAGAAAATCGCCTGGATCAGGCAACTGGCCGCGCAGCAGGGCCGTACGCTCAAGTTCGGCATCCGTCTGCACGTCATCACCCGCGACACGTCGGCCCAGGCGTGGGCCGAGGCCGACCGCCTGCTGGCCGGCTTCGACCCGGCGACCGTGCGTGCGGTCCAGGACGGCCTGGCGCGCAGCGAGTCAGAGGGGCAGCGGCGGATGCTTGCGCTGCACGGCGGTGGGCGGGACGGGCTGGAGATCCATCCCAACCTCTGGGCGGGTGTGGGGCTGGTCCGAGGGGGTGCGGGTACGGCGCTGGTCGGCAGCCACGACGAGGTGGCGGACCGGATCGAGGAGTACCGGGCCCTGGGCATCGAGGAGTTCGTGCTGTCGGGCTATCCGCATCTGGAGGAGGCGTACTGGTTCGGCGAGGGGGTGCTGCCGCGGCTGCGGGCCCGCGGGCTGTGGACGCACCCGGTGGCGTCGCGCGAGGTGGTGGCGCCGCAGGTGCCGTTCGCCGCGGCGGGCAGCAGCTGATTCATCGGCGGGACATGTCAGCCGCCTCGGGTCCTGTTGCCCCAGCCGTCGTGCGGCGCCGCCGTGCGGCTGCTGGGTGGCCGAAGGGCACTCCGGTCAGCGCCAGGAGCACGCCGCAGAGCCGGCGGCCGGTGAGTGCCTCCCCCGCGATGAAGGTGCCGAGCAGGACGTCCGTCACGGGGTTGAGCAGTCCGACCAGGCCGACGGTGGCCGCGGGCAGCTGGCGCAGGCCGGCGAAGGAGGCGACGAAGCGAGCGCGGTCGCCACGACGGTGAGGTGGCCGGAGTCGAGAAGCGCCCCGGTCGTCGAGGGCGGGCGGCGGCCCCTCGACGGCCGCGGCGACGGGCAGCAGCAGAATGCCGCCGGCCGTGAGCTGCCAGGAGATGGACGCGAGGACGTCGGTCCCGGCGCTCCAGCGTTTGGCGAGGATGAAGCCGAGCGACGACATCACCATCGCGGCGGCGGAGGCGAGCACGCCGAGGGCGTCGACGGGCTTGAAGGGAGCGGCCTGGTCACCCGCCGCCGCGCCGACGCCGCCGGACGCGGTCGGGTGGTCGCTCTCACGGACGCGGGGCGGGAGCTGTTCGAGGGGGCGTTCACGGACCACATGCGCAATGAACGGAGCCTGGTCGACCGGCTGGCACCGAACGAAGCGGCCCAGCTGGAAGCACTGCTGACGGCATGGCCGGCCCGCGTCGAGCCACCGTCCGCCGACTGAGGGTGGGCGCCCGCCGAGTGCCGCGGGCGGCAGTGGACAATGGCGGCCATGACGAGCTCACTGCTGCGGCCACGGGGCCGGATCCGTACCGGCGCGCCCGACGAGAGGCGCGCGGAGGGCAGCACCCGGCCGACGCGCATCCTGGACTGGGAGCATCCGCGGGTCGGTGAACTGGTCAGGAGCGTCGGCGCGACGCCGGGCAACGACCTGCCCCAGGGACCGGAGGATCGAACGGTCTCCGCCGAGCAGCAGTTGGAGCTGCTGCGCCGGGCGCACCGACGGATCGCCGCGACCGTGCGGCCGGTGTACTCGGTGCAGGACGAACGTCCCGTCTCGGAAGTGCTGCGCCGCGGGCGCGGATCGTGCAGCCAGCGGCTGGCCGTGCTGGAGTCGGCCGCGCGGGCCATCGGAGTGGCCACCCGGGTCAGGGGCCTGGTCGTGGACGGAGCCCTGTGGTACCCGCGTTTTCCGCGGTTGCGGCGCCTCGTACCCGACCAGGTGCTGCTGCCCTGGCCGGAATTCCGGACGACCGAGCCCGTCGGCGGCGTGCCGGGCGCTCCCGCCGCCTGGCTGCCCGTCTCGGAGCTCTTCGGCAGCCTCGCGGACTTGGGCGGGCAGCGCGGCGGGGGCTTCACCAACTCCGGAGCGGAGACGCTCTTCGAAGCGCTGTCGCGGACGGCGATCGACTGGGACGGGGCGACGGCCTGCCCGGCGGACGGCGCGTCGTGCGACCTGGCGGGACACGTCGTCGCGGACCTGGGGCACTTCGATTCGCGCGACGAGCTCTTCGCTCTGCACGGCCAGACGCTGTGCGCGACGGCACGGCTGGTGGCCGAGCCGGTCATGGGCCGCAGGGCCGCCGGCTCGTAACGGCGGCGACGACCCGCAGCGCGCCCTGGAGCCCGGGCCCGGGACCGCGCCGCCTTCCGGGCGTACGGGCTCGCGCACCTGCCTCAGGGAGTAAGGGCTCGCGCGATCACCGGGAAATGGTGCGCCTGATGGCCGCCGCTGGCCAGCATCCGCACCTCACCCCGCTCGCTGATCTCCGCTCGCACGATCCCCGTGTCGTCCTCGTAGACCGGATAGCCGCCCGCCCCGACAGCGAGGGTACGGCGGACCACGACGACGTCGTCCTCCACGGCGGATGCCTGGAACACGAGCTCGTAGTTTTCGGGACTGTCCATGAGACCCACCACCTCCTTCCATCGTGGCCCCCGCGCACGGGCGGCGCCTCCTCTGGAGGTGTGCACCGGCCGCTTGAGCGCGCAGGGGCCACGGCCGGTCACCACGGGTGACTGGGTACGCCCCAGCCGCGATGATTTCCGGCCGGGTCGCGAGTCTGTTCTTGTGAGCGTCGTAGGACGTCGTACGACGCTGCCCGGCACGAGACACCACGGAGCGCACCATGACGACCACGCCCGGCAACGCGAGCAGCAACCTCCCCGGCAAGCCGCCAGTCGTCGACCTGGCCACCTGGCAGGCGGCGCGCGAGGAGCTGCTGGTCCGCGAAAAGGCGCACACCCATGAGGGCGACGCGATCGCCGCGGCCCGGCGGCGCCTGCCGATGGTCGAGCTCGACGGCGCGGTCGAGGTCACCGGCGTTGACGGACCGGTCCCGTTCCTCGACCTGTTCCAAGGGCGCGACGAGCTCGTGGTCTACCAGCACATGTGGTACGACGGCGCGCCGCACCAGGGGCAGTGCGAGGGCTGCACCACCACGGCCTGGCACATGAAGGACGCCGTCTACCTCAACGCCCGGGGCGTCTCGTTCGCGATGCTGACCTCGGGCCCGTGGGACGAGGTGGCTCCCTACGTCGAGTTCATGGGTTACACCCAGCCCTGGTACTCGGTGCGGGGCGTGGAGGCACCGGTCGGCGGAGAAATGGGGCACATCGCCTGTTTCCTGCGCGACGGTGACCGCGTGTTCCTCACCTACTCCACGACGGGCCGTGGCAACGAGCCGGTCAACGGGTCCCTCGGCCTGCTCGACATGACGCCCTACGGCCGCGGCGAGGCGTGGGAGGACAACCCCGAGGGCCGGCCCGTGATCGGCGATGTCCACGAGGGGCACCCGTCCGAGGGCCGCCAGGCCTGCTGGTACTGGCGCTCGGACGCCGACGGCGTCGCCACCTGGGGCCCGACCAGCCGACCTGTGCCGCAGTGGACCCGCCCCGGCGCGACCCCCGTGGAGACCCTCGGCCGGCACGGCCACCACCACTGACGCCGCCGACACCGTCCCGACCGCCGGCGGAACCCGGCCGTGGCGATCGTCAAGCGCCCCGACCAGGGCAAGGGCTTTGTCCTGCACCGCCGCTGGGTCGTGGAACGCTCCCTCGCCCGGCTGGCCACGTTCCGCCGCCTCGTAAGCGACTACGAGATCCTCCCAGCCGCCTACGAACCCATGATCTGGACCACCGCCACCTGGCTGCTCAGCAACCGCCTCACCCGCTGGCCCGGTTCACAGACGCTCTCTTTCAGAGGCTGAACTCCGCCGGCGACAGCCCCAGCGCCGAGCACGCTTCGCGCAGGACCTGCTCCTCGGCCGGCGCGACGTATCCGTCCGCACCGGCGACGACGAGGCCCGTCTGCACGACCGCCCTCGCCTCCGTCTGCTTCTTCGCCGCCTTCGCGATCTCCTGCATCGCCTCGGCCTTGCCCTGCTGGAAGTTGACCGCCAGCTGATCGACGTGCTTGTTGAACCGCTGACGCAGCTGGTCGGGCGGGAAGTTCTGCAGGACGTCGTTGTGCAGGATCAACGACTCCACGTGCTGCCTCTCGGCCGGGTCGACGTGTCCGTCGGCCGCCGCGACGAGGGCGCACATCGCCATGCTGGCGTCCCGGTACGCGCCGCTCTTGAGCTCCGCCTTCAACGACGTGAGCTGGGTCTTCAGTGCGCTGACCAGCTGGGCCTTCGAGCCGCCCGAGGACCCCGAACCCGGCCGTCCGCGTCCGCCGGAGCCCCGTGCCCCCTGGGACTGCTGCTGCAGATTCTTGGCCTGGTCCTTGATCCGATCCCACATTGCCACGCGTGCCACCTCGGCTTCTGCCCATGGTTGTTCCGGTCGTCCGCGCATTCGGCGCGTTCCTTGTGCCAACGCCTGTCCACCCCCGTGAAGTTCCGTGCCCGGCCGTATCGTGGCGCCCGGTGCAACGGAACGGTCAGCACACCGAGCGACACGGAGGAGTGGACGGATGCCCAACGAGCGCGCGGGCCAGACGGCACGGCCGGAGGATCTGATCGATGTGGCCCGGCTGGTGACGGCGTACTACGCCCTGCATCCCGACCCCTCCGATCCGGGGCAGCGCGTCGCGTTCGGCACGTCGGGACATCGTGGGTCCTCCCTCGCCACCGCGTTCAACGACGACCACATCGCCGCGACGAGCCAGGCGATCTGCGAGTACCGGGCACGTCAGGGCACCGATGGGCCGCTGTTCCTCGGCGCGGACACTCATGCCCTGTCGGAGCCCGCACGGGTGACAGCGCTCGAGGTGTTCGCCGCCAACGAGGTGGACGTGCTCATCGACTCGGCCGACGGCTACACACCGACCCCGGCGGTGTCGCACGCCATCCTCGGCCACAATCGCGGGCGTTCCTCGGGCAGGGCGGACGGTGTGGTCGTCACCCCCTCCCACAATCCGCCCGCGGACGGCGGGTTCAAGTACAACCCGCCGAACGGCGGGCCCGCCGGCTCCGAGGCGACAGGGTGGATCCAGGAGCGTGCCAACGAGATCATCGCCGCCGGGCTGAAGGACGTACGGCGCGTGCCCTACTCCCGGGCGCTGGCGGCGCCGACCACCGGCCGGTACGACTTCCTCGACACCTATGTCCGCGACCTGCCGTCGGTGCTGGACCTGGACGCGGTGCGCGCCGCGGGCGTACGGATCGGCGCCGACCCGCTGGGCGGGGCGTCGGTGGCGTACTGGGGCCGCATCGCCGAGGAGCACCGGCTCGATCTCACCGTGGTGAATCCGTACACCGACCCCACCTGGCGGTTCATGACGCTGGACTGGGACGGCAGGATCCGCATGGACTGTTCGTCGCCGTACGCGATGGCCTCGCTCATCGCGGGGCGTGACCGTTTCCGGATCGCCACCGGCAACGACGCGGACGCCGACCGGCACGGCATCGTCACGCCGGACGGCGGGCTGATGAATCCCAATCACTATCTCGCCACCGCGATCGGCTATCTCTTCACCCACCGCGAGCGGTGGCCCGAGGAGGCCGGTGTCGGCAAGACGCTGGTGTCGTCGGGAATGATCGACCGAGTGGCCGCCGACGCCGGTCGCCGGCTGGTCGAAGTACCCGTCGGATTCAAGTGGTTCGTGGACGGGCTGTCCGACGGCAGTCTCGGCTTCGGCGGCGAGGAGTCCGCCGGCGCGTCCTTCCTGCGGCGCGACGGGTCGGTCTGGACGACGGACAAGGACGGCATCGTCCTCGCCCTCCTCGCGTCCGAGATGCTGGCGGTGACGGGCCTGACCCCCAGTGAGCAGTACGCGGCGCTCACCGACCGGTTCGGTGCACCGGCCTATGCCCGGGTGGACGCACCCGCGACCCGGGAGGAGAAGGCCGTCCTCGCCCGGCTGTCTCCCGGACAGGTGACGGCCGACACCCTCGCGGGGGAGCCGATCACCTCCGTCCTGACCGAGGCCCCGGGCAACGGGGCCGCGATCGGCGGTATCAAGGTGACCACCGCCAACGCCTGGTTCGCCGCGCGCCCTTCGGGGACGGAGGACGTCTACAAGGTGTACGCGGAGTCGTTCCTCGGGGAGAGCCATCTGGCACGTGTGCAGGAGGAGGCGCGGTCCGTGGTGTCGGCGGCACTCGGCGGCTGACCGGCAATCGGGCCGGCCCCGGTCAGAGACCGGGCAGGACCGCGCACAGCCCGTCCAGGGGCGAGGGGCAGGCGGATTGGGGTGACGCCGGTTCGGACGCCTCGCCGGTCGGCTCCGTCGCGGGCGGCGTCGTCGCGTCGGGATCGGGCGGAGCGGTGCTCCCCGGCGGCCCGCCGCCGGGGTCCGTGGCGCCGGGCGCGGGTTCTGTGGGAGTGGTCTCGGGCTGCGGGGGCTGCGTCCGTTCCGGGCCGACGTCCGCCGGAACGGGTGGGCTCCCGGCGGGAGGATGCGGCGCCGCGGCGCTCGGGTCCGGGCGTGCCGGGTCGCTGCCCGGCGTGGACAGCCGGGGCTGTGCGTCACTGCCCCTCGGACCGGCGGACACCGACGGCAGCGGACGCGCCGCTCCGACGAGGTCGAGCGGCGGCCGCGCGCCCGGTTCGGTGGACGGCCTGCCCGCCGAACCGCCGCGCTCCGCCTCGCCGGGACCGGGCCGTGTCACGACCCGGTCCCCCGCTTCGTCGTCGGACCGGCCCAGACCGGGCAGCCAGGGAGCACGGGAGTCGCCGCCCACCAGGACGGCGAGGGGCATCAGGGCGCAGCACGCGCAGAGCGCGATCAGCAGCCAGCCGAGACGGCGGAACTTTCTGCCCCGCCGGCCGCTCGCGTCGACGAAGACGGGCTCGCCGTGCATGTCCACCCGGCCGCCCGGACCGCCGCTTTCGTGTTCCTGCCGCCTGCTCTTCATCAGCTGCCACCCCCTGTTGCGGGGCCCGGTGCGTGACACAGCGCAGCGGATCACGGGCCCCACCTCAGTACGAGCGTCCCCGAAGGGATCACTCAACTGGACCAGAAATCTAGCCCAAACCGGTGCACTTCGCCTGTCGAGCGGGTGCCGAGCGCCGGTGCCGAGCAGGGGGCGAACGGGGGGGGCGTCAGCGCGCGCCGTGGACCGGCTCCGGCGGTTCGGACCGTGCCAGCAGTTCCCGCGCCGCGCCTCCCGCCTCGGCCGGGGTCCAGCGCGCGCCCTTGTCCGCCGTGGGCCCGGCGCGCCAGCCCTCCATCACGGTGATGCGTCCGCCCTCGGCCTCGAAGACCCGGCCGCTCACCCCGGCCGAGGCGGCCGAGCCGAGCCAGACGACGAGCGGCGACACGTTCTCCGGCGCCATGGCGTCGAACCCGCCGTCCTCGGGTGCGGCCATGACCGTGGCGAACGTCTGCGCGGTCATCCGGGTGCGGGCGGCGGGGGCGACGGCGTTGACCTGGACTCCGTAGCGTGCCGTCTCGGCGGCGGCGACGAGCGTGAGTCCGACGATGCCGGCCTTGGCCGCCGCGTAGTTGCCCTGGCCGACGCTGCCCCGCAACCCCGCTCCCGAACTGGTGTTGATCACCCGGGCGTCGGGCGTGCGGCCCGCCTTCGACTCGGCCCGCCAGTGTGCGACCGCGTGCCGCAAGGGCAGGAAGTGACCCTTGAGATGGACGCGCATGACCGCGTCCCAGTCGTCCTCGTCGAGGTTGACGAGCATGCGGTCCCGCAGGAATCCCGCGTTGTTGACCAGGGTGTCGAGCCGGCCGAACGCCTCGACGGCGGTGGCGACGAGCGAGGCCGCGCCCTCGGTGGTGGCGATGTCGGCGTCGTGCGCGACCGCCTCCCCTCCGAGCGCACGGATCTCGTCGACGACCTGCCGGCCCGGCCCGGCGGCACCGCCCGTGCCGTCGGGGGCGACTCCGAGGTCGTTGACGACGACCTTCGCCCCCTCGGCGGCGAAGGCGAGTGCATGCGCCCGGCCGAGCCCGCGGCCGGCCCCGGTGACGGCAACGACCCGGCCCGCGCACAGTTCGGTCATGGTGTGTTCCCTTTCGTCGGCGTCCGATGGGCATTCGAGGCGTCGAGGAAGGCGGGGCGTTCCCCTCCTCCGTGCAGGTGCAGTGAGGCTCCGCTGATGTACGCGGCGCGGTCGGATGCGAGAAAGACGCACGCGTCGCCGACGTCGGCCGGCTCGGCGAGCCGGCCGAGGGGGACGGTGCGGCCGACGGCGGCGATCCCGTCCTCGTCCCCGTAGTGCAGGGACGAGAGTTCGGTGCGCACCATGCCGAGGACGAGAGTGTTCACCCGTACCCGGGGCGCCCATTCCACGGCCATGGAGCGGGCGAGATTGTCGAGACCCGCCTTTGCGGCGCCGTAGGCCGCGGTGCCCGGGGAGGGGCGGGTGCCGCTCACGCTGCCGATCATCACGATGGAGCCGCCCCGCTCCTGACGGCACATCACGTCGTAGGCGGCGAGGGAGGCGTTCAGGGGTACGAGGAGGTTGAGCTCGACGACGCGGGCGGCGTACCGGCCGTGACCGCCGCCGCTGTCGTCGGCCAGCATGCGGTACGGGGTACCGCCGGCGTTGTTGACGAGGGTGTCCAGTCGGCCGTACTCGCTGTGGACCTGCGCCAGGAGTTCGCCCGCAGCACCCGCCTCACGAAGGTCGACGGGGAGGAAGCGCGCACTGCGCCCCGCGGCACGCAGCGGCTCGTCCGGGGGCCGGCGCGCACAGGCCACGACGTGGGCGCCGGCCGTGAGCAGCGCGCGGGTGATGCCCGCGCCCACGCCCCGCGTGCCGCCGGTGACCACGGCGACCGAGCCGGACAGATCGATGATCGCTGCCAAGAGGCACCTCCCGCTGGGTGGCGGCCGCTGCTACCTTCACACCTAACAAACGTTTGGTGGAAAGGTAGCTGATCTGCCCATGGGTGTCTCCACCTCCGCCCCGTACGAGGGCGTCGCAGTCGTCACCGTGAACTTCCCACCCGTCAACGCCCTTCCCGTGCAGGGCTGGTACGACCTCGCGACGGCCGTGCGCGCGGCCGGGGCCGATGCCGGGAACCGGTGCGTGGTGCTCGCCGCCGAGGGCCGCGGATTCAACGCGGGCGTCGACATCAAGGAGATGCAGCGCACGCCCGGTCATGACGCGCTGATCGGCGCCAACCACGGCTGCTACGAGGCTTTCGCCGCGGTCTACGACTGCGAGGTCCCGGTGGTCGCCGCCGTGCAGGGTTTCTGTCTCGGCGGCGGCGTCGGTCTCGCCGGCAACGCCGACGCGGTCGTCGCCTCCGACGACGCCACGTTCGGGCTGCCCGAGCTGGACCGCGGCGCGCTCGGCGCGGCGACCCATCTCGCCCGGCTGGTGCCCCAGCATCTGATGCGGACGCTGTACTTCACCTCGCGCACGGTCACCGCACGGGAGTTGCACGGGCACGGCTCCGTGTGGCGGGTCGTCCCGCGTGAGCGACTGATGGCCGAGGCGGTCGGACTCGCACGCGAGATCGCCGCCAAGGACGGTGTGCTGCTCCGCCTCGCCAAGTCCGCCCTCAACGGCATCGACCCGGTCGACGTGCACCGCAGCTACCGCTTCGAGCAGGGCTTCACCTTCGAGGCCAACCTCAGCGGGATCGCCGACCGCATCCGCGACACCTTCGGCACTTCGAACTCCTCTGCCACGTCCGCCACATCAGCCACGGACAAGGAGCAGCACGCATGAGCGACGACAAGACGATGACCGCCGAGGAGGTGGTCGGCCGCCTCGCGAGCGGAATGACGATCGGTATCGGCGGCTGGGGGTCGCGGCGCAAACCGATGGCGCTGGTGCGCGCATTGCTGCGCTCGGACGTCACCGATCTGACCGTGGTGTCGTACGGCGGACCCGACGTCGGCCTGCTCGCCGCTGCGGGGAAGATCGGCAGACTGGTCGCGGCGTTCGCCACTCTCGACTCGATTCCCCTGGAGCCGCACGTCGGCGCCGCCCGGCAGCGCGGCGCGTTCGAGATGACGGAACTCGACGAGGCCATGTTCATGTGGGGACTGACCGCGGCCGCACACCGGTTGCCGTTCATGCCGGTGCGCGCCGGCCTGGGCTCGGACGTGATGCGCGTCAATCCGGAACTGCGCACCGTACGGTCCCCCTACGAGGACGGCGAGGAGCTCGTCGCCGTCCCCGCCCTGCGCCTGGACGCGGCACTGGTGCACCTCAACCGGGCCGATGCGCGGGGCAACGGCCAGTATCTGGGCCCCGATCCGTACTTCGACGACCTGTTCTGCGAAGCCGCCGAAGCGGCCTACGTCTCGTGCGAGCGGATCGTGGACACCACGGAACTGCTCACGGCAGGCGGGCCCCAGTCGCTGCTCGTCAAGCGCGCGTTCGTGACCGGTGTAGTCGAGACACCGAACGGCGCCCATTTCACCTCCTGTGTCCCCGACCACGAACGCGACGAGGTGTTCCAGCGGGCCTACGCGCGGGCGGCCCGGGACCCCGTGGCCTGGCAGGAGTTCGCCGAACGCTTCCTGTCCGGGGACGAGGACGCGTACCAGGAAGCGGTGACGGCGTTCCACAAGAAGGAGGCAGCATGAGCACCGTCGCGGAGCAGGTGACCCGGGCCGAGATCTGCGCCGTGGCGTGCGCCGAGGCATGGCGGGGTGCGGGCGAGGTGCTGGCCACGGCGATGGGTACGGTGCCGACGGTCGGCGCCCGGCTGGCGAAGCTCACGTTCGCCCCGCAGCTGCTGCTCACCGACGGTGAAGCGATGCTGATGGGGGACGTGCCGGCGGTGGGAGCCGCGCCCGGAGTGATCGAGGGCTGGTTGCCCTACCGCCAGCATCTCGCACTCGTCGCCGGCGGCCGACGGCACGTGATGATGGGCGCCGCGCAGCTCGACCGGCACGGCAACCAGAACATCTCCTGCATCGGCGACTGGTCCCGGCCGACCCGCCAGCTGCTCGGTGTGCGCGGAGCGCCCGTCAACACCCTCAACAATCCGACGAGTTACTGGATCCCGCGACACTCGGCACGGGTCTTGGTCGAGCGGGTCGACATGGTGTCGGGGGTCGGGTACGACCGTGCCGCGGCGGCCGGGCCCTCCGCGACCCGGTTCCACCGCATCCCCGAGGTCATCAGCGATCTGGGCGTCTTCGACTTCGAGACCCCCGACCGGACGATGCGGCTGCGCTCGCTCCACCCGGGCGTCACGATCGACGACGTCGTCCGGGCGACCGGTTTCGCGCTCGCCGTCCCCGACCACGTACCGGTGACGCGCGAGCCGACTCCCGGCGAACTGCGGCTGATCCGCGAGGTGATCGACCCCGGGCGGCTGCGCGACCACGAGGTGCCCGCATGAGCGGTCACACGATCCGCACGCCGCTGACCGACCTGGTGGGGGTACGCCATCCGGTCGTGCAGACCGGCATGGGTTGGGTGGCGGGCCCCCGGCTGGTGTCCGCGACGGCGGAGGCGGGCGCGCTCGGGATCCTGGCCGGGGCGACCATGACCGCGGAACACCTCAGATCGGCCGTGCGCGAGGTCAAGTCACGTACCGGCGCACCGTTCGGGGTGAATCTGCGCGCCGACGCGGGGGACGCCGCGGAGCGGGTACGGATCATCGTCGACGAAGGGGTGAAGGTCGCCTCGTTCGCGCTGGCCCCGTCGCGCGAGCTGATCGCCCGGCTGAAGGACGCCGGTGTGGTGGTCATCCCGACGGTCGGGGCCCGGCGGCACGCCGAGAAGGTGGCCGCCTGGGGTGCCGACGCCGTCCTGGTGCAGGGCGCGGAGGGCGGCGGCCACACCGGCGCCGTCGGCACCGGCGTACTGCTCCCCCAAGTCGTGGACGCCGTGGACATCCCGGTGATCGCCGCGGGCGGGTTCCACGACGGCCGCGGTCTCGTCGCCGCCCTCGCCTACGGTGCGGCTGGGGTGGCCATGGGGACCCGGTTTCTGCTCACGTCCGAGAGCACGGTGCCCGACGCGGTCAAGGCCAGGTACCTGTCCGCGACGGTCAAGGACATCACCGTCACCACGAAGGTGGACGGCCTGCCGCACCGGATGCTGCGCTCCGAACTGGTCGACGCCCTGGAGCATTCGGGGCGCGCGTCGTCGCTGCTGCGTGCCGTCCGGCACGCGGCGGCGTTCCGCAAGGTGTCGGGCATGGGCTGGCCGCAGCTGGTCCGCGACGGTCTTGCGATGAGGCACGGCAAGGAGCTGAGCTGGAGTCAGGTGATGCTGGCCGCCAACACCCCCATGCTGCTGCGGGCGGCGATGGTCGAGGGCCGCACCGATCTCGGGGTGATGGCGTCCGGTCAGGTCGCGGGGGTGATCGAGGATCTGCCGTCCTGTGCCGAGCTCGTCGAGCGCATCATGGCCGAGGCGCAGGCCACCCTGACCGGCCTGCGCGGGCGGACTGAGGGGGCGGCTGAGGGGGCGGGCTGAGGGGGCTCGCCCGCTCCCCGTGCCGGCGGCCCGTTCAGAGCCGTTCGACGATGGTGACGTTGGCCTGGCCGCCGCCCTCGCACATCGTCTGCAGGCCGTAGCGGCCACCGGTGCGTTCCAGCTCGTGCAGCAGCGTGGTCATGAGCTTGGTGCCGGTGGCGCCGAGCGGATGGCCCAGGGCAATGGCGCCGCCGTTGACGTTGACCTTTTCCGGGTCGGCGCCGGTCTCCTTCAGCCAGGCCAGTACGACGGATGCGAACGCCTCGTTGATCTCGACCAGATCGATGTCGTCGAGCGTCATTCCGGCCTTCTTCAGCGCGTACGCGGTCGCGGGGATGGGTGCGGAGAGCATTCTGATGGGGTCCTCGCCCCGCACGGAGAGGTGGTGGACCCGCGCGCGGGGCGTGAGTCCGTGTTCGCGTACGGCGCGTTCGGAGGCGATCAGCATCGCCGACGCACCGTCGGAGACCTGCGAGGAGACCGCGGCGGTCAGCCGGCCGTCCTCGACCAGCGGCTTCAGGCCCGCCATCTTCTCGAGGGTGGTGTCGCGGCGCGGTCCCTCGTCGCGGGTGACCTCGCGGCAGGCGACGATCTCGCGGTCGAAACGCCCCTCGTCGATCGCGCGCACGGCCCGCCGGTGTGAGCGCAGCGCGAACTCCTCCATGTCCTGACGGGAGATGTTCCACTTGCGGGCGATCAGTTCGGCGCCGTGGAACTGATTGACGGGCCGGTCGCCGTAGCGGGCGCGCCATCCCGCGGAGCCGGCGAACGGGCCCTCGGTGAGCCCGAGGGGGACGGCGGCCTGCCGGCTCGCGAAGGCGATCGGGATCTGCGACATGTTCTGCGTGCCGCCGGCGACCACCAGGTCCTGTGTCCCGGAAAGCACGGCCTGGGCGGCGAAGTGCAGGGCCTGCTGCGAGGATCCGCACTGGCGGTCGACGGTGACCCCGGGTACCTCTTCGGGCAGCCCGGCGGCGAGCCAGGAGGTGCGGGCTATGTCACCGGCCTGCGGGCCGACCGTGTCCAGGCAGCCGAGGACGACGTCCTCCACGGCCGCCGGGTCGACTCCCGACCGCTCCATCAGCGCGGTGAGCACATGAGCGCCGAGGTCGGCGGGGTGTACGGCGGCGAGTCCGCCGCCCCGCCTGCCGACCGGGGTGCGTACTGCTTCGACGATGTATGCCTCGGCCATGGCTGCTGCTCCTTCTGTCGCGTTCGCGGGTCATTCCCGCAGGGCGATGCCCTCCAGGACGATCGACAGGTACTGGCGGGCGATCTCCTCGGGGCTGTGGTGTCCGTCCGGGCGGTACCAGGACGCGGCGACCCAGACGGTGTCGCGCACGAAGCGGTAGGTGAGTCGTACGTCGAGGTCGGCGCGGAAGACCTCGGCGGCCACGCCGCGTTCCAGGGTTCCCAGCCACGCCTTCTCGAACTTCTGCTGCGAGGCGGCGAGGTAGCCGAACCGCGGCTGGTTCTGCAGGTGGCGGGCCTCTTTCTGGTAGATGGCGACCGCGGCCCGGTGACGGCCGATCTCGCGGAAGGACTCGGTGACGAGCGCCTCGAGGGTCTCCCGGGGACCGAGGCCGCCGTCGAGAACAGCGTCGTAGCGGTCCCACAGCTCGTTCAGGAACGTGGAGAGGATCTCGTCCAGCATCGACTCCTTGGAGTCGAAGTGGTAGTAGAGGCTGCCCGCGAGCATCCCCGCCTCGTCCGCGATCCTGCGGACGGTGGTGGCGTTGTAGCCCTGGGCGGCGAACACCTCGGCGGCGACCGCGAGGAGTTCCTCACGCCGCTCGGGCGAGGGTGTCATCGTGGGCTTCTTCCCGGTTCTCTTCTGCACCCGCTCATTCTCGCCTCACGCGTGCTGGCTGCTGACCGACAGCACCTCGCCGGTCAGGTAGGAGGAGTAGCCGCTGGCCAGGAAGACGATCACGTTGGCGACCTCCCACGGCTCGGCGTGGCGGCCGAACGCCTCGCGCGAGGTGAGTTCCGCCAGCAGTTCCGGCGTGGTGACCTTCGCCAGGTGGGGATGCATGGCGAGGCTCGGCGAGACGGCGTTGACGCGTACGCCGAATGCCGCCGCCTCCACTGCGGCGCAGCGGGTGAGCGCCATCACGCCGGCCTTGGCGGCGGCATAGTGCGCCTGGCCGCGCTGGGCGCGCCAGCCGACCACGGAGGCGTTGTTGACGACGACTCCGCCGCGGCCCGTGGCCTTCATCCGGCGCAGCGCGGCGCGGGTGCAGCGGAAGGTCCCGTCGAGGGTGACGCCGAGAACCCTGTCCCATTGCTCGTCGCTCATGTCGACGAGGTCGGCGGTGCCGCCGAGCCCCGCGTTGTTGACGACGACGTCGAGGCGCCCGTGACGTTCCTGTGCCGTGTCGAAGAGGGCGTCGACCTGTGCCTGGTCGGTCACGTCGCAGGGCACGGCCGCCACGCGGTCCGCTCCGAATTCGGCGGCGAGCGCCGCTTCGGTCTCCTTCAGACGGCGGGCATGGGCGTCCGAGACGACAACGGTGGCACCCTCTTCCAGCAGGCGGCGGGCAGTCGCGCCGCCGATGCCCGCGCCGGCGGCGGCGGTGATGACCCCGCTGCGTCCGGCGAGCAGCCCGTGGCCGGGGACGTACTCCGGATCGAGGTTCATGGGCGGGCCTCCCTGGGCAGGCCGAGGACGCGCTCGGCGATGATGTTGCGCTGGATCTCGTTGGAGCCCGCGTAGAGAGTGTCGGCGCGGGAGAAGAGGAACAGCCGCTGCCAGTCGGTGAGTTCGTACGGCTCGCCCGCGGCGAGCATTCCGGCCGCGCCGCAGACGTCCATGGCGAGCTCGCCCAGTTCGCGGTGCCAGGTGGCCCAGAAGATCTTGCCGATGGATGCCTCGGGTCCGGGCGCTCCTGCGGCCACGCCGTCGAGCATGCGCAGCGCGTTGAAGCGGATGGTCTCGAGCCCGGTCCACGCCCGGACGAGCCGGTCGCGGATCAGCGGGTCGTCGACGGCCCCGCTGCGCCTGGCCAGTTCGATCACGGCCTCCAGCTCGCGCCGGAATCCGACCTGCTGGCCGAGGGTGGACACGCCGCGCTCGAATCCGAGAGTTGCCATGGCGACCTTCCATCCGTCGCCGGGTGCGCCGACGACGTCCTGGGAGCGGGCGCCGTCGAAGAACACCTCGTTGAACTCGGAGGTGCCGGTGAGCTGGGTGATGGGCCGTATCTCCACACCGGGCCGGTCCAGCGGGACGAGCAGGTACGACAGTCCGGCGTGCCGCTCGGAGCCGGGTTCGGTGCGGGCGAGCACGAAGCACCAGTCGGCGTGGTGGGCGAGCGAGGTCCAGGTCTTCTGGCCGGTGACGAGCCAGCCGTCGCCGTCCCGTTCCGCCCGGGTCCGGATGCTCGCGAGGTCCGATCCGGCGTCCGGCTCGCTGTAGCCCTGGCACCACAGTTCGCGGACGGCGACGATCTCCGGGAGGAAGCGCGCGCGCTGGCGGGCCGTTCCGAAGGCGATGAGCGTGGGGCCGAGGAGCTGTTCGCCGATGTGGTTGACGCGGGCCGGCGCGTCGGCGAGTGCGTACTCCTCGTGGAACGCGACCTGTTGGTCGAGGTCCGCGCCCCGGCCGCCGTGCTCCTCGGGCCAGCCGACGCAGGTCCAGCCGGCGTCGGCCATGTGCCGTTCCCAGGCGAGCCGTTCGGCGAAGGCCTCGTGTTCCCTGCCCGGTCCTCCGCGGCCGCGCAGGGCGGCGAACTCACCGGTGAGCGCGGCCCGCAGCCAGGCACGGAACTCGGCGCGGAACTCCTCGACGGTGCTCATCGGCGGCTCCCGGTCCAAGGCAGCGGCTCTCGACGCCCGAGGGCGCCTACGTTAACCTACCAAACACTTGTTAGGGAAGGAGGGCCGCATGCCCGCTGCCCATGACGAACCCGCACGCGACGCAGGCTTCGCCCCCCGCACGGACGCGGGGGCAGGCATCTGATGGACCTCGAATTCAGCGCGGCCGAGGACGCGTTCCGCGCCGCGGCGCGCGACTGGCTCGCCGCTCACGTCCCAGCCGTTCCACTGCCCTCGCTGGAGACTGCCGAAGGGTTCGCGGCCCACCGGGAGTGGGAGCGCACGCTTTGGGCGGACCGCTGGTCGGTGGTCCCGTGGCCGAAGGAGTTCGGCGGGCGCGCCGCCTCGCTGACGCAATGGCTGATCTTCGAGGAGGAGTACTACGCCGCCGGAGCACCCGGCCGGGTCGGCCAGAACGGCATCAGCCTGCTCGCCCCCACCCTCTTCGAGCACGGAACCGACGAGCAGCGCGCACGCATCCTGCCGCCGATGGCGAGCGGCGACACGGTCTGGGCCCAGGCGTGGTCCGAACCGGAGGCCGGGTCCGACCTCGCCTCGCTGCGGTCCACGGCAGTGCGGACCGACGGCGGATGGCTGATCAGCGGTCAGAAGACCTGGTCGTCCCGCGCGGCCTTCGCCGACCGCGCCTTCGGTCTGTTCCGCAGCGAGCCGCACACCCCGAGGCCCCATCAGGGCCTGACCTATCTGATGTTCCCGCTCGACGCTCCCGGGGTGACCGTGCGGCCGATCGGCCGTCTCGACGGCAAGCCCGCCTTCGCCGAACTCTTCCTGGACGACGTCTTCGTCCCCGACGAGGACGTCATCGGTGAGCCCGGCCGGGGCTGGCAGGTCGCGATGAGCACCGCGGGCAACGAACGCGGGCTGACCCTGCGCAGTCCCGGCCGCTTCGTGGCCGCCGCCGGACGGCTGACCCGGCTGTGGCGGGAGCACGCCGACCCCGGCGACACCGCCCTGCGCGACCGGGTCGCCGACGCCGTGATCGGCGCCCGCGCCCATCAGCTGTACGCCTACGCGACCGCCTCGCGGATCGCCGCCGGCGGCACGGTCGGGGCGGGCGCGAGTCTCAACAAGGTCTTCTGGTCCGAGCTGGACATCGCCATCCACGAGACGGCGCTCGATCTGCTCGGCCCGTACGGCGAGTTGTCCGACGAGGCCGGGGAGGCACCTGCGCACGGCAGTTGGGCCGAGGGCCACACGTTCTCGCTCGCGGGGCCCATCTATGCCGGAACCAACGAGATCCAGCGCGACATCATCGCCGAGCGGCTGCTCGGTCTGCCGAAAGGACGTCGGTGATGCGCTTTCTCCCCGACGACGAGCAGCGGGAGTTCACCCGCGCGCTGGACGGCATGCTGACGGCGGCGGCGACACCCGCGGTCGTGCGGGCCTGGGCGGCCGGGAACAGCGCGCCCGGCCGGGCTCTGTGGACGCGGCTCGCCGAGACCGGGGTCTTCGCACTGGCCGTACCGGAGCGATACGAGGGCCTGGGCCTGCGGCCGGTCGAACTGGCTCTCGCGTTCGTCGAGTCGGGCCGTCACGCCGTGCCCGGACCGCTCGTCGAGTCGGTCGCCGCGGCGGCGCTGCTGGACCGGCTGGGCGACACCGGTGCCGCGGACGAGTGGCTGCCGCGGATCGCCTCGGGCAAGGCCGTGGCCTCGCTGTGCATCCCGGCGGTCTGCGGCCCGTTCGCGCTGGACGCGGACACCGCCGACGCCGTGTTCGTCGTCGAGAACGACGCCGTGCGTCTCGCGGAGGGCGCCGGGCCGGTCCAGCGCTCGGCGGACCCGGCGCGCCGCCTGTCCCGCCCCCTCGGCGGTACGGTCCTGGTGCGCGGCCCGGCCGTCGCCGAAGCAGCCGCGCACGCCGCCCGGTTCGCGGCCCTGGCGACCGCAGCGCAGGCCCTGGGGCTCGGCCGCGCCCTGCTGGACGGCACGGTCGCCCACGCGCGGCAGCGCACTCAGTTCGGCGCCGCGATCGGCTCGTTCCAGGCGGTCAAGCACCGCTTGGCGGACACCTTGCTCGCCCTGGAGTTCGCCGGGCCCCTGCTCCATGCCGCGGCTTTGGCCCTGTCGTCGGGCACTGCGGACGCGGCGGACCGCGAGATCGCCGCCGCCAAGGTCGCCGCGGGCGAGGCCGCGTACGCCGCAGCCCGTACGGCGCTGCAGGTGCACGGCGCCGCCGGCTACACCGAGGAGCCGGCCCTGTCGCTGTGGATCCGCAAGGCACGTCCGCTGCGCGATGCGTGGGGCACGCCCTCGGCCTGCCGGGCGCGGGTGCTGGCCCCCTGAACGGCTCCGCCGCGACGAAGGGAACGGATGGTGCGGCCGACGAAGGAACAGGAAGAACTGCGGGACGCCGTGAGGTCGTTGCTCGCCCGCCATACCGGCGGCGCCGCCTGGGGTCCGCTGAGCGCGCAGATCGGTGTCGCCGGGCTCGCCGTACCGGAGGAGTACGGCGGTGCGGGCTGCGGGGCGCGGGAGGTCCATGTCGTCATGGAGGAGCTGGGCCGCGCCCTGTCCCCGGCGCCCTTCCTCGGGTCCGCGGTGCTGACGGTGCAGGCACTTCTGGCCTCCGGTGACGCGGCGGCCTGCGCACGGCTGCTGCCCGCGCTCGCCGAGGGGCGGTCCGTGGGCGCGCTGGCGTGGGCGGAGGACGGCTCCTGGGATCCGGGGAAGGTGCGGGCCCTGGCCGTGGCGGGGCCCGGCGGGACATGGCGGATCACCGGGACCAAGGAGCATGTGCTGGACGGCTTCGACGCCGATGTGCTGGTGGTGGCTGCCCGTACGGACGCAGGGGTCTCGCTGTTCCATGTGGCACCCGACGCCACCGGCGTGCGCCGCGAGGCGACCGTCACGATGGACGGCACACGGGCGCTCGCCCGTGTCGTGCTGTCCGGCGCGCAGGCCCGGCTCGTCGGTGCCGACGGCGCGGGCGGTCGCGTGCTGTGGCACGTGCTGGACGTGGGCTGCGCGGCGCTCGCGGCCGAGCAGACGGGTGCAGCCGAGCACTGTCTGGAGGCGACGGTCGCCTTCGCCAAGGACCGCGTCCAGTTCGGCCGCCCCATCGGCTCGTTCCAGGCCGTCAAGCATCGTCTCGCGGACGCCTACGTCCTGGTCGAGTCGGCCCGCTCGGCGGCGCTCGGTGCGGCCGACGCCGTGGCGGGACGCCCGGCACGGCTGTCCCGCTGTGCGGCCCTCGCCAAGTCCGTCTGCTCCGAGGCTTTCTCGGCGGTCGCCGGCGAGATGATCCAGCTGCACGGCGGCATCGCCATCACCTGGGAACACGAAGCCCACCGCTACTTCAAACGCGCGCACGGCGCGGGCATGCTGCTCGGCCCGCCCGCCTGGCACCGGGCGCGCCTGGCAGCCGAGTTGGGGCTGACCCCCGGCGCCTGCTGACACACGGCTCTGCCGGGGCGCGGCGGATCCATCGATCAATGCGTCCGAGGCATTGACGGGAACCCCCGGCCGGTCCTACCGTCACGGCGTCATACTCCGTACGTCATATATGAGACGCGATACACGAGACACGCACATGACCTTTGCCCCGGCCTCCCTCCCCTCCCGCACCCAGTACGTCCTGGAAGCGGTCAAGCACGCGATCCTCACCGGGCGGCTGCAGCCCGGCCAGTCGCTGGTCGAGACCGAACTGGCCGCGCAGTTCGGGGTGTCCAAGACGCCCGTGCGCGAGGCGCTGAAAACCCTCGCCGGTACCGGACTCGTCGTGATGAACCAGTACAAGGGCGTCACCGTCCGTACCGTCGACGCCGGCATGGCCCACGAGGTCTACGACGTACGGCTACTGCTGGAGCCCGAGGCGCTGCGGCGCACCATCGGCCGGGGCGCCTCGTTGCAGGAGGCGACCGAGGCACTGGTGCGGGCGGATGCGGCCGACGACGCCGCCGAACGGTCCCTGGCCAACCGGGACTTCCACCGCGCCCTCTACCAGCCGTGCGGCAACCCGCTCCTGGTCCGCATGCTCGACGACGTCCGGGACCAGGCGGCGCTGGTGTCCGCCGTGGCTTGGTCCGCGGTCCCCTCCTGGGAGCGGGAGGCCGGTGAGCACCGGGAGATCCTCCGGCTGGCGCTGGCCGGCGACGCCTCGGGCGCGGCCGGCGCGCTGCACGACCACATCACCGCGTTCGTCGGCCGGGCTTTCCCCGCCCAGGACGGACAGGAGTGAAGAAGCACCGACAGGAAGGGCAGGCCGCATGGACTTCGCACCGCTGAGGGACGCACTCGCCGATGTCGTGGCGATCCCCGTCACCCCGTTCGGCCCCGACGGGGACGTCGACCGCCACGCGTACCGGAATCTGCTGCGCAGGCTGCTCGACAACGGAATACGAACCGTCACCCCCAACGGCAACACCGGCGAGTTCTACACGCTGACACCCGAAGAGCGGCGCGCAGTCACCGAGTTGGCCGTGGCCGAGGCGCAGGGGCGGGCCCGGGTGGTCGTGGGCGTGGGACACGAACTGCCCGCCGCCGTCGCGGCGGCCGAGCACGCCAGGGACGCTGGAGCCGACATGATCATGGTGCATCAGCCCGTGCACCCCTATGTCTCCCGGGGCGGCTGGGTGGCCTACCACCGCACGATCGCCGACGCGGTCCCGGAGCTGGGTGTCGTCCCCTACCTCCGCGACCCCCGCCTCGACGGGAGCCTGATCGCCGAGCTCGCCGACCACTGCCCCAACGTCATCGGCGCGAAGTACGCCGTTCCCGACGCGGCGCACTTCGGAGCCTTCGCCCACGAGGCAGGCATCGACCGCTTCGTATGGGTGGCCGGCCTGGCGGAGCTCCACGCGCCGGCGTACTGGGCGATGGGGGCGACCGGTTTCACCTCCGGGCTCGTCAATGTTGCCCCGTCGGTGTCGACCGGGATGCTTGCCGCGCTGCGGGCAGGCGACCGGGCGGCGGCCCTGACCCTGTGGGAACGGATCCGCCGCTTCGAGGAGCTGCGGGCAGCCGACCGGTCGGCGGACAACGTGAGCGTCGTCAAGGAGGCGCTGGCATCAATGGGCCTGTGCCGCCGCGACGTGCGCCCGCCGAGCACGACACTGCCCGTGGCACAGCGCGCCGAGGTCGCCTCCCTCGTCAAGGAGTGGGACGTTGCGTAGAAGCCCCGACGAGCTGCGCAGTCATCAGTGGTACGGGACCGATGGGCTGCGCTCGTTCTCCCACCGCGCCCGTACCCGCCAGCTCGGCTATCTGCCCGAAGAACATCTCGGCAAGCCGGTCGTCGCGATCCTCAACACGTGGTCCGACATCAACCCCTGCCATGTCCATCTGCGCGAGCGTGCGCAGGCGGTGAAGCGCGGGGTGTGGCAGGCCGGCGGATTCCCGCTGGAGTTCCCGGTCTCCACGCTGTCCGAGACGTTCCAGAAGCCGACGCCGATGCTGTACCGGAACCTGCTCGCCATGGAGACGGAGGAACTGCTGCGCTCCTACCCGGTCGACGGCGCGGTCCTGCTCGGCGGCTGCGACAAGTCGACGCCCGCGCTACTGATGGGGGCCGCCAGCGCCGATCTGCCGGCCGTGTTCGTTCCCGCGGGGCCGATGTTGCCCGGTCACTGGCGCAACGAGGTCCTCGGCTCGGGCACGGACATGTGGAAGTACTGGGACGAGCGGCGCGCCGGGGTGATCGGCGACTGCGAGTTGTCGGAGCTGGAGAGCGGCCTGGCCCGCTCCCCCGGCCACTGCATGACCATGGGCACGGCCTCCACCCTGACCGCCGCCGCCGAAACGCTCGGTGTCACCGTGCCCGGAGCGTCCTCGATACCGGCCGTCGACTCCGGCCACGAGCGGATGGCCGCCGAGTCGGGGATGCGCGTCGTCGAACTCGTATGGCAGAACAAGACGTTGTCGCAGATCCTGACGCGCGACGCCTTCGAGGACGCGGTGGCCGCCGTGCTGGCGCTCGGCGGGTCGACGAATGCCGTGATCCATTTGATCGCGATGGCGGGCCGGGCCGGGGTGACGCTCACCCTGGACGACTTCGACCGGATCGCGCGGACGGTTCCGGTACTCGCCAATCTGCGCCCCGGCGGCCGGTACCTCATGGAGGACTTCCACTTCGCGGGCGGGCTCCCGGGGTTCCTGTCCCGGTTGACGGGTCTTCTCCATCTGGACCGGCCCACGGTCGCCCACGACACGATGCGCGAGCAACTGGCCGGCGCCCGGGTCCACGACGCGGACGTCATCCGCCCCCTCGACGACCCGCTCGCGGCCGAAGGCGGCGTCGCCGTGCTGCGCGGCAACCTCTGCCCGGACGGCGCCGTGATCAAGCACATCGCCGCGGAACCGCATCTGCTCACGCACACCGGACCCGCCGTCGTCTTCGACGACTACCGGCAGATGCAGGCCACCATCGACGACCCGGCGCTGGGTGTCACCGCCGACCATGTGCTGGTGCTGCGCAACGCGGGCCCGAAGGGCGGTCCCGGCATGCCCGAGTACGGCATGCTGCCGATACCCGGCCGTCTGCTGAAGCAGGGCGTCCGCGACATGGTGCGGATCTCCGACGCCCGGATGAGCGGTACGAGTTACGGCACCTGCGTGCTCCATGTGGCACCCGAGTCCTACGTCGGCGGTCCGCTCGCGCTGGTACGCACCGGCGACCTCATCACCCTCGACGTACCGGCCCGCGAGCTGCGGCTGCATGTGGACGACGCGGAGCTGGCGCGCCGCCGGGCACGGTGGACCCCGCCGCCCGCCCGCTACGGACGCGGCTACGGCGCGCTCTACACCGAGCAGATCACCCAGGCCGACACGGGCTGCGACTTCGCGTTCCTGGCCCGCCCCGGCGCGGTGCCGGAACCGTACGCGGGGTGACCGGTCAATACCGCGGGCCGCGCCGCACAGCATGACGACACATCCCGCCTCGCCCGGCCGCGGCACCAGGGCACGCGAGCCCGGCGCGATCCAACGAAAAGCCCTAGCATCGCGGCATGCTCCGTCTCCAACGACTGCGCCTCGACCACGCCCCGGCGCTTCTCCGGTTCGAGCAGGAGAACCGGGCCTATTTCGCCGCATCCATTCCCGACCGCGGCGACCAGTACTTCGCCCACTTCGACGCACGCCACCACGACCGGCTGGCCGAACAGGCCGCGGGGCTGTGCTTCTTCCATCTGCTGGTGGACGGCGAGGGCGAGGTGCTCGGGCGGGTCAACCTGGTGGATGTCGCGAACGGTTCGGCCGAACTCGGATACCGGATCGCCGAGCACGCCGCGGGCCGGGGACTGGCCACGTCCGCCGTTCGCGAGGCGTGCGCCCTGGCCGGCACCGAGTACGGCCTGACCACCCTGCGGGCGGTCACGACACTCGACAACACCGGCTCGCGAACGGTGCTCGCCCGTACGGGATTCACGCCCACCGGCGACATCCGGCTGGACGGCCGCCCCGGCCTGCGGTTCGTGCGGAACCTGGACGAACCGCAGGCCGGGGACGGAAGCGGGCCGCCCGACCGGGTCCGGGCTGCGCAAAGGGCGGGTGCCGGGCCGGTGGGGACCGGTCCGGCACCCGGAGCGGGGAGTCCTACTGGCCCGCCCACCGCTTGACCGTGGCCTCGGCCTCCGCCCGCGCCTCGGGCGTCAGCTTGGAGATGAGCGCGCCGTGGTTGGTGTTCGGTGCCACATAGAGGTGAGAGTCGCGCTTGCTCGGCTTGAACCGCTCGGCACTCCACGGGTCGTTCTGCCCGTACACGAACATCATCTGCTCGCCCCGGGTGGACACCCAGCGGTCGACGTCCTTCATGGTGCGGCCGTTGTACGAGGTGCGCATATCGGCAGGCAGCACCGAGTTGGGCTGGTAGATGTCCGGGTGGTTGCGGACGTCACGCAGATGCTTGAACTTCAGGTCGGCCCAGCCCAGTTGGGCCGCCGCCTGCCGGTAGTACGGTCCGCTGCCCTCCGCGCCCTGCCCCTGGTCGGAGTAGATGCTCAGACCGTGTCCCAGCGACCACGTGTACAGCTCGTCGTCCGTGGCCTTCTTCGCGTCGGGAACGGCCGGGCAGTCGGTGTAGGTACCGCTCTGCCAGAAGTTCCAGACCTGGTCGAGCACCGAGAACTCGAAGGCCCGGTCGGTCGAGCCGAGGTAGGCGAACGTGAGCCCCTGTTCCTCGGAGGTGGCCTCGAAGCGCGGCAGCATCGCGTCTCGCCGTACCAGCATCTCGCGCTGCACGGCGTCCAGCGCGGCCCGGCACTCGGCCGTGCCGACCGTCCTGAAGAACCGCTCGTAGACGCTGTCGTCCCGGTTGTCGGCGTCGTTCGGGGCGACGTACGCCACCACGGCGTCGAGGTCCTCTGGGTAGTAGCGCTCGTGGTAGACCTGCGTCATTCCGCCCTTGCTGGCCCCGGTCCCCAGCCACTTGGCCCGGTAGACGGTCTTGAGGGCCTCGACGATCGCGTGCTCGTCGCTCGCCTGCTGCCAGACGTTCAGGTCGTCCCAGTCGACCCGGTCGGGGCGGGAGGTGTTGAAGTAACGGTGCTCCACGCTGACCTGGTTGGCCCCGAGGAGGGTGGTGATCTCGCGAGTACTGGAGGAGAGCCCGTACCCACCGGTGTAGTGGACCGTCGGCGCGGTCTCGGCCTTGTGCCAGAGCGTGAATCTCTGCTCGAAGGTGCCGCGGTCGGGGTCGCGATGGTCGACGGGCTGGGTCAGCGTCAGGGTGTAGAAGGGGAATCCGCCCTTGTCGGCCACCGAGACGATCGTCAGTCCGGGGATCCGCTCCAGCTTTTCGCCTATGTCGGCCGCGGACGCGGAGTCGTCCGCGCGGGGCGACTCCGCGGCCGCCGCCGGTGAACCGGCCAGCAGACCGGTGGCTATGAGGCCGGCACAGAGCAGGGAAGGCAGGACGTTTTTGCGCACACTGAACCCCTTGGTCGAGATGATGCGTCACATGGCCAGCGGCATGGTATGCGCTTTCCGTCCCCGTGTGATCACCTCGAACCACTCTTCAGCCGAAGCCTGTTCGTCGCTTCGGTGTGCGCCCGAATTCGCGGCCGTGGACGCACACCCCCGCGAATCCGCTCAGAAGGCGCCGTAGTTGACCTGCCACGTGGGCAGACCCATGCGGCGCCAGACGGCGACGACACGGTCGCGGTCGTCCAGGGAGACCCGGACCGCGAAGCGGTGGCGGACGTGCCGGTCGAAGAGTTCGGCCTTCACGACATCGTCCCGCCTGCCGTCGCCGGCGGCCCGCATCCAGAGCTCGTCGTACGGCACCTCGTGGCGCCGCAGCCATTCCTCGGTCCTGACCCGGTGCTCCTCGCCCCGTCCCGACAGCAGCACGATCACGTCGTCGTCCGCGCGCCGGAACGAGTCGAGCGCGTGGCGCACCGAGACGTTGAGCAGATCCTCGCCGCAGCGGGTGAAGTCGTACGGACCCCGGTCCCCTCTGAGGGCGAGGGTGCCGTCGATGTCGCACATCACCGCCGAGGGCAGCGCCGGGTCCGCGACGTAGGGAGCCACGGGCATCTCGGCCGGCCTGTCGTTGAGCCACTCGCCGGTGAGCTGCCAGCCACCCCTTCTGACCTGCGTGTGCTTGTCGGCCAGCAACCGGATGATCTCCTCGCCGACCTGCCTCTCCCGTCCGCCGTCACGCCGTATGCACTCCTCCACCGGAACGTCGGTGAAGTCGTGCACGACGAACGCGGCCGAGCCGGCCACGGCCGCCTTCAGCCTCCGCGGGATGTGGGGCGTCAGGTGGGTGTTGTCGACGACGACGTCGAAGCCGTCGTCGACGGCGGCCCGTACCGCCGCGTCCTGGATCGCCAGCACGGTCTGCTCGTGCGCGTGCGACCGGCCGCGCCCGGGCGCCGGGATGTCGAGCATGACGCGCAGGTCGTCGAGGTTGACCCGGCGCATCCGCCCGTCGGACTCCGCCTGCAGTCTGCGCGCCGCGGTCGTCTTCCCCGACGCGGGAAGCCCCGTCATCACATGTACTACGGGCACTGGTCAGTTCTCCTCGTCGTTCTTGAACGGGTCCGACGCCTGCGGCCGCACGGACCGGTACGTCGCGAACCGCGTGGTACGCCCGTCCAGGCGCAGGAACATCGCGGGGCGGACGGCGGCGTCGGGCAGGGTTGTGACAGCGCGCGCGAACGCCCCACGGTCGTCGGCGAGATGGGTGAGCGAGCGGAACGCCTCGTCGATGGCGTGCTCCCGGTCCGCGACCTCCTGCTCGATCCGCGCGATCACCTCGCGCACCCAGGTGTCGAACTCGTCGGGCACCTGCTCCAGCAGGGCGTCCAGCGGCCTGCCGCCCGACGCGGTGACGTCCGCCGGCGAGCAGCCCAGCGCCTGGGCGACCTGCTTGGCGGGCAGGCCCGCGAAGCGCTGGATGCCGTGGCTGCGCCAGATGTCCCGCTCGGTGACGCCCGTCAGTACCTTGTGCAGCCGTACGTACTCGGCCAGTTTGGCCTTCGCCCGCAGCCCGGACGCGAAACGCAGTACGAAGCCCTCGGCGTCGGTCCCGGTGGCGCTCCCGCCTCCGGGAAGCCTGTTCGACTCGGTCAGGGCCACCAGTTCCGCGAGCGGCATGGCGGGCCGGACCGTGACGACGGAGCCGACCGGCTCCCACGCGGAAGCGGCGTCGGCCACCGGTATCTCCGTGCCGTCCTTTGCGATGGCGGCGAGCAGCACCAGGTCCCGGCGGTCGCCGTAGTCGACGACGATCCGGTTCTGCGGGTAGAGGATCTCCGCGAGGTAGGTCACACCAGACGTCAGGGCCGAGGTGTCCTTCCCGTCGAGCCGGCGCTGCGCCCAGGTGGCCTGCGTGCTGGTGAACGACCCCTTGGACGCGACCTGCCACCGGCCGGCGTAGTGGAAGACCACCGCGAGGCTGCCGTCGACCTTGTCGTACACCTCGAACGGTTCGTCCGGCAGGGCAGGGGCGTACGGCTGACCCGTCTCGTGCTCACCGACGTTGAAGAACTTCGGCAGAGGCAACGCGACGACCTCGCCGGTGACGTCGTCCGCAACGAGACCACGGCAGCGCGTCGTGACGCGGTTCCAGATCCGCTCGTACTGGCAAGCCCGTGTGTACGTGTAGAGGGACAGCGGAAGTTCGGGGTGCGCCTTGCGGGTGACGTGTCCGGCCTCGATGGCCGTCGCCAGCTCCGTGGGCGGCAGCAGTTCATGAAGAGTCAGGTGGGCCCGGCTCATGGGTTCCTCCGTTCGAGATGCTGCATTCTCGCCCGCCGGAAACCCCGAACGACAGCGATTAAGAACGGCGCCGACAGCAGGAGGCGCAGGTCACAGCGGGAAGCCGCTCGCAGCGCCGGACGCCGCCCGATGTCGGCGGCGATGTCGCCGCCTCACGTCTGTGCGGGTGGAGACCGCTCGCCGCCGTTCCATGTGCTGCCTGGACACGATGGACGACTTCCGGTCACCTGTACCGCTCACCACGGCGCTCTCCGCACACTGTGGCAGATGCCCAGCGACACCAACCGGCCCCTCTCACCCAGGCGGTGACTCCGTGAACACCCACCACTCCCCCGAGCCGACCAGCACGGCAGCCCTGCTCGTCAACAGCCGCGGCGAGTATCTGCTGCACCTGCGCGACGCCAACAAACCCATCTGCGACCCCGGCACATGGTCCCTGGTGGGAGGCGGCCCCGAGGGCGAGGAGACACTCGACGAGGCGATCGCGCGCGAGATACTCGAGGAGACAGGGTTGGTCGTCCCCGGCCTCGCGCCCTGCATGACCGCCCGCACCAGCGGCCCGCACGGAGCGGAAGGCAGCATCCGCGTCTACGCGGGACGGTGGGACGGCGACGCCGACAGCCTGCCGGTCACCGAGGGGATCATGTTCCGCTGGTTCACCGTGGCCGTGATGGAGCACCTGACCATGTGTCCATGGGCGTACGAGGCAATTCTCGCCCACCACGCCGAACATGCCGGAACAGGCACGGCGCCCGTCCCCGACCAGCCGTCCGGGCCCGCTCGCGGCGGGGTGGGAGCGGTCGGGAACATGATCGGCGCCCATCTCTACCTCGAGCGCGACGGAAAGACCCTCCTGGGCCTGCGCAGCCCCGGGGTCTCGTTCGCCGCCGAGGAGTGGCATGCGCTCGCCGGACACGTCGAACGCGAATCGGTGCGGGCCTGCGTGGTGCGCGAGGCCCGCGAGGGAGCCGGTCTCGTCATCGCCGAGGAGGATCTCGCGCTCGTTCATACCGTGCACCTGCTCGACTCCGACGGCGCCGTCCCCCGTATCCAGCTGTTCTTCGAAGCCGCACGGTGGACCGGTCGACCGCGGGTGCTGGAGCCCGACAAGTGCACCGTCTGGGCATGGTGGGGCGTGGACGAACTCCCGGAGCGCATGGTGCCCTACACCCGGAGCGCGATCGACGGCATCAGGCAGGGGCGCCGGTACACGGAGCTGGGCTGGACCTGAGCTCCACGCACGCGCACCCGCCCTCGGGGTTCGCCGTCCCCGGCCGGATGTCAGGGGCCGGTGCGGGAGCGGTTGGCGATGTTCGTGACGTAGTCGTCCGCGGCCTCGTCGAGGCCGATCTCGCGCTGGGCGCGCTCGGACAAGTACCAGCGGTGTTCGAGGAGTTCGTGGTACAGCTCCGCCGGGTCCATGCGCGGTGTCACACGGTCGCGCACCGCGCGCACCGCCGGGCGGAAGACCTCGCGGACCCAGCGGTGCGCAAGGACCTCGGTGCGGGTGCCGAGCGGATCGCCGGGGGCGTGGTCCTCCTGCGTGGCCATCCAGCTCTCCAGGTCGTTCAGGAGCCGTCTCGCCTGGTTCTCCTCGGTGTCCAGGCCGGTCAGCCGCAGGAGTTGGCGCTGGTGGTGGCCGGCGTCGACGACCTTGGGGACGAACGTGACGGTGTCGCCGTGGTCCGCGTGCTCGATCTGCATCTCCGCGACGTCGAAGCCGAGGTCGTTGAGGCGCCGGATGCGGCGCTCCATGTAGTGGTATTTGCCGACCGGGTAGACGGAGGTGCGGGTCAGTTCCGACCACAGGGTGTCGTAGCGCTGTCCGATCTCGGTGCCGAACGCGACCGGGTCGATGGCCGGATGCAGCGCGCCGGCGGCCTCCAGGTCGAGCATTTCGCCGCTGATGTTGACCCGCGTGAGATCGATGTCGTACGCCCGCTGCCCGTCACTCAGGCGTGGGTGCAGTTCGCCGGTCTCGGCATCCACCAGATAGGCCGCGTACGCTCCCGCGTCCCGCCGGAACAGGGTGTTGGACAGGGAACAGTCGCCCCACGCGAACCCCGCGAGGTGAAGTCGCACGAGGAGCACGGCGAGCGCGTCCATCAGCCGGTGCACGGTGCCCGGCCGGACGGTCGTCTCGAACATGGACCGGTAGGGAAGTGAACCGTCCAGGTGGCGGGTGATGAGGACGGGTTCGAGCGGTGTGCCGTTCGCCGCCGTGCGGCCGGTGACGACCGCGAGCGGATCGACGGCGGGGATCCCCACCCGGTCGAGTGTGCGCAGCAGTTCGTACTCGCGCAGCGCGGGCCGCTCGGCGATCTCCTTCACGACGACGACCTCGTCGCCCGCGCGGGCGTGGCGCACGACGTGCCGGGAGATACCGCGTGGCAAGGGCACGAGCACGGTGTCGGGCCACGCCTCCACGGGGGTGTGCCAGGGCAGTTCGAGGAGCAGGGCGGGGTGTTCCGGGTTCGTGGCGCTGATCTGCAAGGCCATTTGCGGTCCGGCTCCTGTGGCGCGCGACGGGTCCGGGAAGACGCGGACGACGTGCGGCCGCACATGCTCGTGACGCGTGCGGTGGTACGCCGTCCGTCCGCGGCCAGCGTAGCCCCCGCTCCCTCGCGTGATCCAGGTCGGGGAGCCGGATCGTCCCGGCCCGGGTCGCTCACCGTGAGGCGGGGGTGGGAGGACGCCCTGCGGCGGTGCGGCCCATCGTCAGCGCCAGTTGCCGGACCTTGCGCCAGTCCACCGGCCGTTCGGCGGGCGCGGTTCCCGGCCGGTCGCGCGGTACCCGGACGCGCAGCGCTCCCGGCGCGACGCGGCAGTGGACGGGGACGGGCACCGTCAGCGCCTCGCCGTCGATGCCGACCTCGACGGTGGGCGTGTCCGCGTCGATGACGACGTCGCGGGCGGCGAGAGAGGTCAGACCCTGCGCCCGGCTGCCGCCGACCAGGGCCGCGGCCTGGGCGGCGTTGTCGACACTGATGCCCAGCACGCCCAGCAGGCCGGTGTCGAGACGATCCCGGCGACCGAGGCCTGCCAGGTCGTCCGTACGGTAGGGATTGTTGCTGACCAGCAGTGCCTGCGGGCCGTCGATCGTGGTGGCGCCGGCGTGTGCCAGCAGACGAGGCCCGGTGTGACGGGTGAGCAGGTCCGGCAGTGTGGCCAGGATGGTGCGGATCTTGTCGTCCCTGTACGCGGGGCTCTGCACCACTGTCGCGTAGGTCCCGAACGACGCGTTGTTGACGAACACCCGCTCCCCGACGAAGCCGAGATCGACACGCAGCTCCACGCCGTCCGTAAGCGCCCCCAGACCTGCGGCGGGGTTGTCACGGTCCAGGCCGAGGTCGAGGGCGAAGTGGTTGCGGGTACCGGCCGGGATGACCGTGAACGGCACGTCGTGGTGCGCGGCGACCGCGGCGACAAGGGCCTGCGTGCCGTCCCCTCCGGCGACCCCCAGCAGATCGGCACCGCCGATCACGGCCTGCCGCGCCACTTCCGTCACATCCACGGGTCGGTCGGGGTCGAGGAGGAGCACCTCCGCGCCCAGGGCCTCCGCCTCCTCCTTGAGCCGGAAGCGCCCCACCTTGCCGCCTCCGGATCGCGGATTCATGACGAAGAAGGGGCGGTGTACGGGCGCTGCGCCCACGCTCTCGGGCTCGGTGGTTCCTGTGTCGTCGGCGAGCGCCGCTTTCCCGGCGCTCCCGGCCACTGCCCACAGTGCGACGCAGGTGAACGCCACCCACAGCAGGCCCGCGCTCAGAAGGACAGCGATGACCACCGCCGGCACGGCTGCGAGCAGCAGGCCTGCGAGCATCCGCAGAACACCGCGTCGGGTGAGGAACCACCAGAGCGCCGCTGCCGCCAGGCCGATTCCGGCTGCGGCCACCCCCAGCAGCACAAGACTCTTCAGGCCCGCGAAAACGACCAGCAGCACCAGGGCGGCGGCGCCGGACAGCAGGGCGAGCCGGGCGTACCAGCGCTTGCGGCCGGCGGAACGACCGTGAGAGTCCCCTGCCATGCCACCTCCCGGAGGTTCGCCCCCGAGGCCCATTGTCCTCTCGTCGTGGCACCCGGCCTTGGAAGCGCCCCTTCCGGCAGCCCCGGACCACACCCCTTCGCCGCACGTCGCCACGGCGACGTCGCAGCGGGGCCCGCGCTGCGGCCAGGTCCACGGCATCACGAAGAGCGCCCGCACGACAACACAGCGCGATTCACCCGATCGGCCCACTCGCGTGGTCTCCCGCACCCGAACGGCGCACGATCGCCCTGTCCGACGGATGCTCTCGACGGAGCCTCCGAAGCCGAAGGAGGCCACTGATGGCCCAGACCACCTCGCACACCACCGCCCACCGCAATCCATGGGCGGCGGGCGGCACCATGTTCGCCGGAATTCTGCTGCTCATCGACGGTGTGATCAGCATCTTCAAGGGCATCTCGGGAATCGCGAAGGACGACGTCTACGCCCGTGTCGGGGACTACATCTTCAAGTTCGATGTGACCGCCTGGGGCTGGATCCTGCTGGTTCTCGGCGTGATCCTCGTGATCACCGGTGCAGGGATCCTCAAGGAAATGGGCTGGGCCCGTGGGCTGGGCGTGGGCCTGGCCGCGCTCAGCCTCATCCTCAACTTCATGTGGCTGCCGTACGTGCCCGTATGGGCGTTGGTCTCCATCGCCATCGACGTGTTCATCATCTGGGCCCTGTGCTCGGACCGTCCCTCAGCCACCGCCTGACGCACCTGACACGCCGCAGGCGGCGGGCTGTCGGGGCACGAGGCGAAGCCCCCGCAACGGCACCCGCGCGCGGGTGCCGTTGCGGGGGCTCTCATGGCCTGTGTGCGCCCTGGCTCCGCGTGTCAGGGAGCGGCGTCGAGATCCACCTCGAGGTCCTCGGCCTCGGTCCAGAACCCGTCGTCCGCGTCCTGGAGGCGCGAGGCGGCGTGCTTCAGATGGCGGCGCGCGGCAGTGCGCGCCCCCTCGGCGTCACCGGCCTCGATGGCGGCCAGGATGGCGTGGTGCTCCTGCCGGACCGCTTCGAAGAAGTCGCCCCGCCGCGCCTCGTTCGCACGCGTGACACGGATGCCGCTGCGCAGCACCTCGCCGAGGTAGCGCACCGTCGAGACCATCACCGAGTTACCGGTCGACTCCGCGATGGACCGGTGGAAGGCGAGATCCTCGTCCGTGCCGTCACCGCCGGCCGCGACCGCCGAGTCGATCGCGGCCAGGGCCTGACGCATCCGGTCGATGGCGGCCGGTGTGGCGCGGGCGGCTGCGAGGTGAGCGGCCTCGCCCTCCATGGCGCGGCGTACCTCCACGATCTGCAGGACCTTGGCCCTGGTGTCGGCGGCCTCCAGGTCGAGCGGCCGGGTGCGCCGAGGCATGACGAACACGCCACGCCCCTGACGCGGTTCGACCAGGCCCGCGTTGCGGAGCCTCGACACGGCCTCGCGCACGACCGTGCGACTGACGCCCAGCTGCTTGACCAGCTCCACTTCGGTCGGCAGCTTGTCGCCCTCGGCCAGCCGCCCGGACTCGATCTCCTCCGCGAGGATCGCGGCGACCTGATCCGCGAGCCGGACAGGACCGCTCACCTTGGAAAACATGCTCGTCAGTCTATCGGCGCGGCCCGCTCGCCCCGGGGGCGAGGAGCGCACCGTCCACGACTGCTTCGGGATGGTCGTCGAGGTAGTCCCGCACGACCGAGGCGAAGCTCGGGTCGGGCTCCAGTCCGAGGGCGGTGGCGCGCGCGTTGTCGAAGACCGCGGGCCACGAGCCCACGATGGCCTCGACGTCGGGGTCGGGCGCGATCGTCACCAGGCCGGCCACGGCATCGCCTGCCACCTGGCGCAGCGTGGCCAGCATCTCGGCGACCGTGACCGTGAGCGCCGGAAGGTTGACGGGCAGCCTGCCGTCGAGCATGCCCGGCCCGTCGCCGCGCTCTGCCTCGGCGATGCGGAGGATCCCCTCGACCGTGCGACGCGGCGAGGCGAGTGCCACCCGCAGGTCGGGACGCACCGGGCAAGTTGCCGGGAGGCCGGCGAGCGGCTCGCGCACGATGCCTGACAGGAAGCCGGAGGCGGCGGCGTTCGGCTTGCCCGGCCGCACCGACACGGTCATCAGGCGCGCGACGCGTCCGTCGACGAAGCCGCGGCGGGTGTAGTCCGCGACGAGCTGTTCGCAGACGAGCTTCTGGGTTCCGTAGCTCGACCGCGGCGTGGGCAGGGTCGACTCGGCGACCACCTGGGGCAGCGGCAGCGCGGGGTCGGATCCGTAGACGGCGACGCTGCTGGAGAACACCACCCGCGGCGTCGGCCCGCCGCCGGCCGACTGCGTCCGAGCCGCTTCGAGCAGCGCGCGGGTCGTGTCCACGTTGGCGCTCATGCCGAGGTCGAAGTCGGCCTCGCACTCGGCCGAGACCGCGGAGGCGAGGTGGATCAGCACGTCCACCGGCTCCGCGAACACCTCGTCGAGGCTGTCGGCCAGGTCGCCCTGCACGATGTCCACCAGCGGGTCGGTCGCCGCCTTCGCATCGGCCTGCACATAGCGGTCGGCGAGGACCAGCCGGTCGATCGGTGCGCCACGGAACGTCCGTGTCGTGAGCAGCGTGTCGGCCACCTGCCGCCCCAGGAAGCCGAAGCCACCCGTGATGACGATCCTCATGCGTTGTCTCCTCGGTAGTTGTCGAGCCAGCCGAGACCCTCGCTCGTGCCGGCCCGGGGGTGGTACTCGCAGCCGATCCATCCCTCGAAGCCCAGGTCGTCGATGACGTCGAACACGTGGCGGGTGTCGAGTTCGCCCCGGTCGGGCTCGTGGCGGTCGGGCACGCCCGCGATCTGCAGATGGCCGACGCGGCCGGTCGGCAGGTCGCGGCGCAGGGTCGTGGTGAGGTCGCCCTCGACGATCTGGCAGTGGTAGAGGTCGAGCTGCACCTTGAGATTCGCGGCGCCCACTTCCTGCACCACGGCGTGGGCCTCGGCCTGCCTGCGCAGGAAGTAGCCCGGCATGTCGCGGCCGTTGATCGGCTCGACCAGGATGTCGACGCCCATCGCGGCGGCTCGCTCCGCGGCCCGGGCGAGGTTGGCCAGGTAGGTGTCGCGGTGTTCGGCCGTCTTTGCCGGTGTCGCGTCCGGCGGCACCAGTCCGGCCATCACATGCACCCGGGGGCAGCCGAGCGCCGCGGCGTACTCGAGGGCCCGACCGATGCCGGACTGCACCTCCGCCTCGCGTCCGGGCAGTGCGGCGATGCCGCGCTCGCCGGACTCCCACGCGCCGGGAGGTGCGTTGAAGAGCACCTGCTGCAGGCCGTGGTCGTCGAGCCGGCGGCGCAGCTCGGTGGCGTCGTACGCGTAGGGGAAGAGGTACTCGACGGCCTGGAAGCCGTCCGCCGCCGCGGCGGCGAAGCGGTCGAGGAAGTCGTGCTCGGTGTACATCATGGACAGGTTCGCGGCGAACCTCGGCATGTTTGCTCCTGTGTGCGGACCGGCACCGGAGGCGGTGCCGGGTCCGGTCAGCGGTTGACGACCTGCTTCTTGGTGGTGAGCACCGCGGCGGCGCCGACGATCAGGCTGAGCGCCAGGACGTACATCGGGATCGACGTAGAGCCGGTGGCGTCCTTGAGCGCGCCGATCATGTAGGGGCTGACGAAGCCGGCGAGGTTGCCGATCGAGTTGATCGCTGCGAGGCCGGCCGCGGCGGCGGCGCCGCCGAGGAACGCAGTGGGGAGCGACCAGAACAGCGGTGCGCAGGTCAGCACACCGGCCGCGGCGAAGGACAGCGCAGCGAGGGACAGCACGGTCGACCCGGTGGAGACGGCGGCGAGCGAGAATCCGACGGCGCCCATGAGGCTCGGGACGACCAGGTGCCAGCGGCGCTCGCGGCGCTTGTCGGCGGAGCGGCCGAACAGGTTCATCGCGACCAGTGCGACCAGGAACGGCACGGCGCTGAGCACGCCGATCGCGAGGTTGCCCTCGATCCCGGTGGACTCGACGAACGTGGGCATCCAGAAGGTCAGCGCGTACTGGCCCATCACGAAGCAGAAGTAGATGAGGCACATCAGCCACACCTTGGGGTCGCGGAAGGCGTCCCAGACCCGGCCGTGCACCGTCTGGTGCGCAGCGTCTTCGGCGATCGCCCGTTCGACGACGGCCTTCTCCTCGTCGGTGAGCCACTTCGCGCTGCGCACGCCGTTGTCGAGGTAGAACAGCGTGGCGACACCGATGGCGAGGGCGGGAATCGCCTCGAGCAGGAACATCCACTGCCAGCCCTGCCAGCCGTTCACGCCCTGGAACCGGTCCATGATCCAGCCGGAGAGCGGGTTGCCGAAGATACCGGCGACCGGGATGGCCGACATGAACATCGCGATCACCCGGGCACGGCGGTGCGAGGGGAACCAGTAGGTGCAGTACAGGATCACGCCCGGGTAGAACCCGGCCTCCGCGGCACCCAGGAGGAACCTGAGCACATAGAACGTCGCCTCATTGGTGACGAACATGAACGACGCCGAGACCAGTCCCCAGGTGATCATGATCCGGGCGATCCAGGTGCGGGCGCCGATGCGTTGCAGCATCAGGTTCGAGGGGACCTCGAAGAGGAAGTAGCCGATGAAGAACAGGCCGGCACCGAGGCCGTACGCCGCCTCGCTGAGCCCGAGATCGTCGGACATCTGCAGCTTCGCGAAGCCGACGTTGACCCGGTCCAGGTAGGAGAAGACGTAACAGAGGATGAGGAAGGGAACGATGCGTCGCACGACCTTGCGGAAGACGGCGTTCTCGCGGGCGAGGTCGGGAGCCTCGGCCGTTGATACGGGGAGGGACATGAGGGAATCCTTCTTGCGGCTCAGGGGATTCTCTGACAGGGAACGGGACGATTACCAAGCGGCGCCGAACACGGACCCGAGTTCGTCGACGGCATGGGCGGGGAGCGGCTCGGGGCGACGTTCGGTCAGGAGCCACAGACGTGCCGTCTCCTCGAGTTCTTCGAGGACGGCGAGGGCGGTGGCCGCGTCGGGGCCCCAGACCACGGGGCCCAGCCGGTCGAGCAGGACGGCCCTGATCGGCGTGCGGCTCGCTGCACCGGCGGCGATCCGGGTGGTCACCAGGTCGGCCACGCGCGGGTCGCCGGGCCGGTGGTAGGGAATGAGCGGGACGTGCCCGACCTTCATCACGTAGTAGGGCGTCAGGGGCGGGAGCACGTCGTCCCGGCTCCACACTCCGGCCAGGGTGAGCGCGACCAGGTGCGTGGAGTGGGTGTGGACGACGAAGCGGGCCGTCGGGTCGGCCTCGTAGATGCGTCGGTGGAGCGTCAGGGTCTTGCTGGCGCGGTCGCCGGCGATCTGCTCGCCACCGGCGTCGACGAGCGCGAGGCGGTGGGGTTCGAGGAAGCCCAGGACGGCGTCGGTGGGCGTGATGAGATGGCCGTCGCCGACCCTGGCGCTGATGTTGCCGGCGCTGGCGTGGACATAGCCGCGGGCGAACAGGCTCGTGCCCATCCGGACGATCTCCCCCCGTGCCCCGTCCACGGCACTGGCCTCGGGCCGGGTCACGACGCCTCCCGTTCCAGCAGGTCGAACGCCGTGGTGAAGAAGTCGGGGCCGCCGAAGTTGCCGGACTTGAGGGTGATGTGCAGCGTGTCCCCGCCGGGCAGGAGTGCCGCGCACCACGGCACACCGGGGTCGATCTGCGGTCCGATCCGGAGTCCGGTGACGCCGAGTGCCTGGACGACCGCTCCCGAGGTCTCGCCGCCGGCGACGACGAGCCGTCGGACACCGCGCTCCACGAGTCCTTGTGCGACGCGGGCCAGAGTCTGTTCCACGAGCTCACCGGCTTCGGCGGCACCGAGTCGTCCCTGGACGCTCCGGACCGTGTCGGGTGCTTCCGTGGAGTAGACGAGGACCGGTCCGTCGGCCAGGTGCGACTCGGCGAAGGCCAGGGCATGGCCGGCCACGTCCTCGCCGGCCGCGATGCGCAACGGGTCCACGCTGAACGCGGGCCGGCCACTGCGCAGGAACTCCAGGACCTGGCGGTTCGTGGCGACGGAGACCGATCCGGAGACGACGGCCGAGTGACCGCCGGACGGCGGCAGCTGCGCGGCTGCGCGGGACGGCTCGAAGCCCCAGTTCGGGGGCAGGCCGATCGCCAGGCCCGAGCCGGCGGTCACCAGGGGCAGTCCCTGGACCGCGGTGCCGAGGCGCACGAGGTCGTCGTTGGAGACGGCGTCGACGATGGCAATGCCGATGCCTTCCTTGCGCAGGTTCTCGATGCGGGCCCGGATCGCCTCGGCGCCGTCGGCCACGACGGTGTGGTCGATGAGCCCGACCGTGCGGGTGGTCTGCGCGCCGAGGACGGAGACCAGGTCGGAGTCGGTCATGGGTGTGAGCGGGTGGTGGCGCATGCCGCTGTTGCTGAGCAGGACGTCGCCGACGAAGAGGTGGCCTTTGAAGACCGTGCGTCCGTTGTCGGGGAACGCGGGCGTCGCGATGGAGAATTCGGTGCCGAGGGCGTCCATCAGGGCCTCGGTGACCGGGCCGATGTTGCCGGCCGGCGTCGAGTCGAAGGTGGAGCAGTACTTGAAGTAGATCTGCTCGGCGCCCGCGGACCGTAGCCAGGCGAGTGCCCGCAGCGACGCGTCGACGGCGTCGGCCGCCGGGGTGGTCCGCGACTTGAGCGCGATGACCACGGCGTCCGTGTCGGCCGGCAGGTCGGTGCCGGCCGACGGCACGTCGATCAGCTGGACCACGCGCATGCCCGCGCGCACCAGGTTGTTGGCCAGGTCCGTGGCTCCGGTGAAGTCGTCGGCGATGCATCCGAGTCGGATTCCCATGTCAGACCTCCGCCTGTCCGGGCAGGTCGACGCCCGGGAAGATCTTGATGACCGCGCTGTCGTCCTCGGCTCCCAGGCCCGACGCCGATGCATGCAGGAACATCTGGTGTGCGGTGGCGGCGAGCGGGAGCGGGAACTTCTCCGGACGGGCGGAGTCGAGCACGAGGCCCAGGTCCTTGACGAAGATGTCGACCGCCGACAGCGGGGTGTAGTCACCGGCGAGGACGTGCGCCATGCGGTTCTCGAACATCCATGAGTTGCCGGCGCTGTGTGTGATGACCTCGTAGAGCGCCTCGGCCGGGACGCCGGCCTTGATACCGAGCGCCATCGCCTCGGCTGCCGCGGCGATGTGCACGCCCGCGAGCAGCTGGTTCACGATCTTGACCTTGGAACCGAGTCCGGCACGGTCTCCCAGACGGTAGACGGTGCTGCTCATGGCTTCGAGCACCGGGTCGGCGACCGCGTACGCAGCGGCGGAGCCCGACGTCATCATCGTGAGTTCCCCGGAAGCGGCACGCGCGGCGCCGCCGGAGATGGGGGCGTCCAGGTAGAGCACGCCCTTCGCGGCCAGGCGCGTCTCCAGTTCGGCGGACCAGCCGGGGTCGGCCGTGGAGCACATCACGAAGACCGCGCCCGGGCGCAGCCGTCCGGCCGCCCCGTCGGCGCCGAAGAGCACGGACTCGACCTGCGCCGCGTTGACCACCACGCCGACCAGGACGTCCACCGAGGCCGCGAGGTCGCCGAGAGAGGCGAACGCCGTCCCACCGTCGCGGGCGAAGTCGGTGGCCACCTCCGGCCGCAGATCGTGGACGCCCACGTCGTGGCCCGCGTTCCGCAGGCTGCGGGCCATGCCGAGACCCATGGCCCCGAGTCCCACCACGCCCACGCGTGGTCGTGCCGGCGTGTCCTGCTCGTTCATGCCCATCCTCGTCTCGCTGTGCCGTCCGGGGCGTGGCCCGGCTCATGATCCGTGCGGCGGTCGGGTCATATGATGACCTGAGGAATGGGTCGCCGACCACTGTGTTGCTCGTCACATTCACCAGGAGGCGGCCTCGTGCAGAAGATCCCGTGGACACAGCAAGGCCCACCGCGCATCCAACGCGCGGTGGGCCTTGGGCAGTTGGGGATCGCTCCCCTGGGCCGCCGTTTCCGACGTGTCGGCGGCGCCGGGGGCGGCGTCGTTACGGCGCCATCTCGTACGCCCCGGACAGCGCCTCGACACGCTCCCAGACGCGCGCGGCACGCGCTTCGTCGACCACGGGGCGCCGGACCGCGTCGAGTGCCCAGCGCTGCTGCTCCTCGGTGGCGGAGTCCTTGCCGTGCAGCTCGACCGCGTACGCCGAGAAGTCGCGTACGAGGACGGAGAACAGCTCGTCGAGCACGTCCTCGTCCAGACCGGTCAGACGGGCCTGCTCCAGGATCAACTGACCGTGCACCACCAGCGCGAACAACTGGCCGACGGAGAGAAGGAAGTCGAGGTCGCGGCTCTGCTCCTCGTCGGGAGCGGCGGTGGCGACGAAGTCGCACAGAGCGTCGGCCTGTTCCCGGAACCGGGCGACATTGGGCACTTCCGCGTACGCGTCGTAGGCGGGGCGCCAGTCGTGGAAGCGCACGGAGCCCAGGCCGCGGGCCGGTCCCTGCCGGAAGAGGAACGCGTCGTCGGCCGCGTCGAGGCGGGTCGGCACGGGCGCGTACTCGGCCGGGTCCAGCAGGTGGTTGCGCATGAACTTGAGGATCAGCGCGAGGTTCACGTGGACCGTGCCCTCGAGCTTGGGCAGCCCCCGGATCTCGACGGCGGCCTGGGCGAAGTAGGTGTCCTTCTCGAAGCCCTTGGCCGCGATGACGTCCCACATGAGGTCGATGACCTTCTCGCCCTCCGTGGTCACCTTCATCTTCGTCATCGGGTTGAACAGCAGGTAGCGGCGGTCGTCGGGGCCGGCGGAACGGAAGTAGTCGACGGCACGGTCGCTGAACAGCTTCATCCCGACGAGTCGCACGTACGCATCGGCCAACTCGCGGCGCACATGCGGGAAGGCGGTGACGGGGCGGCCGTAGAGGATGCGGTTGTGCGCATGGGTGACGGCCTCGTACATCGCGTGCTCGCAGATGCCGATGGAGGCCGTGCAGAGGTTGAACTTGCCGACGTTGACGGTGTTGAGGGCGGCGTCGAAGGCGGCGCGGCCGGTGTGCAGGACGTCGTCGGGAGCCACCGGGTAGGCGTCGAGGCGGAATTCGCTGACATACTTGGAGGAGTCGACGACGTTCTTCACGAGGTGGTACGCCGGGTGGCGGCTGTCGGCGGCGAAGAAGACGTAACCGTCCGGGCCGTCGATGTCGGTGCGGCGGCCGAACACGGAGACGAGTCCGGCGGCGTTGCCGTTGCCGATGTAGTACTTGGAACCACTGGCCCGGAAACCGCCGTTGCCGTCCGGCTCCAGCAGCATGTCCGTGGAGTAGATGTCGGCGCCGTGGGTCTTCTCGGACAGGCCGAAGGCGAACACCTCGCCCTGGGAGAGGAGTTCGGCCGCGCGGCTGCGGGCAGCGGCGTTGTCGCTCTGCCAGACCGGGCCGAGACCGAGGATGGTCACCTGCCACGCGTACCAGTAGTCCAGGCCGTAGAACCCGAAGATCTCGTTGAGCGCCGCGATCCGGGCGGTGTCCCAGCGCCGGTCCTCCTGTTCGGCGGCCGACGACGGAGTGAGGAAGGTGGCGAACAGCCCTTCCTTGGCGGAGAACGCGAGGAAGTCCGCCAGCCAGGCACGGGAGCGGTAGTCCTCGATCAGCCTGCGCTTGCCGCGCTCCTCGAACCAGTCGACGGTGGCGCGCAGGAGCCTGCGCGTCTCGGGGTCGAAGTGCGACGGGTCATAGGTGCGCGGATTGAACAGCAACGAGTCGGCCATGGAGGTTCGCCTTCCGAGGGTTGGGAGGGTGACGGTTGCGAAGGTGCGGTGGGGCGGGAGCAGGCGGTTCAGGCAGGCGGACGGGGCGCGCCGAGCCGGTGGAGGGTGGCGAGCACGTCGTCGAGCCAGGCGATCGTCATCCGCTCGTACGCGATGCCGCCGCGCAGCACGACATGCTGGAGTTCCTGACCGGCGTCGAGCTGTGCGGGGGCATCCGGGCCGGTGAAGTCACGCCGTTCTCCGGCGAGATAGTGCGCGAGGCGGTCGCCGTGCACCTGGCGATGCCGCTCGACCTCACGGACCAGCGCGGCGGGGTCGTCGAAGGCCGCGCCGCGGATCTTCACGGCGAGGTCGTGGCGGATGCTCTCGGGTTCGATCGGCTCGTGCAGCCACTGGGAGAGGGCAGCGCGGCCGGGGCCGACGACGGAGTACTCCTTCTTGTCCGGCCGGCCCTGTTGCGGCACCTCGCGGAGATCGAGCAGGCCGTCGCTCTCCATGCGTTTGAGAACGCGGTAGATCTGCTGATGCGTGGCGGTCCAGAAGTATCCGATGGACCGGTCGAACCTCCGGGCCAGCTCATAGCCGGAGCCCGGCTGCTCCAGCAGAGAGACGAGGATCGCGTGTTCGAGCGCCATACGCAGATCGTTCTATGCAACTCGTTGCATAGACAAGGGGCGGCGGCCCGGTGAGACACGGCTCACCCGTGGGCGCGACCGGAGGCAAGGGACCACACCGGCCACGGCAGCGGTGCACCGCCGAAAAGCCGTCGGGCCGTCCCGCTGCCACCGGCAGCGGAACGGCCCGAACAGGAATGGGTCAGACCACCGGGGCCGGGTAGGTCGGGTACTCCACCCCGGAGACGTGCTGGACGACGCGGATGACCTGGCAGGAGTAGCCGAACTCGTTGTCGTACCACAGGTAGAGGATGGCGTTGTCGCCCTCGACCTTGGTGGGGCCGGCGTCGACGATCGACGCGTGGCGCGAGCCGATGAAGTCGCTCGAGACCGCGTCGGGGGCGGTAGTGAAGTCGATCTGGCGCTTGAGCGGGGAGGTCAACGACACGTTGCGGAGGTAGTCGAGGACCTCCTCACGGGTGGTCTCGCGCCCGAGCCTCAGGCTGAGGATCGCGATCGAGACGTCCGGCACCGGGACGCGGATCGAACTGCCGGTGATCGGCGCCTTGAGGTCGGGCAGCGCCTTGGCTACGGCGGAGGCGGCGCCCGTCTCGGTGATGACCATGTTGAGCGGCGCCGAGCGGCCGCGTCGGTCGGAGCTGTGGTAGTTGTCCAGCAGGTTCTGGTCGTTGGTGAACGAGTGGACGGTCTCCACGTGGCCGCGCAGCACGCCGTACTCGTCCGCCATCGCCTTCAGCGGCGGAACGATCGCGTTGGTGGTGCAGGACGCACAGGACAGGATCTGCTCGTCGGGCTTGATCGTGTCGTGGTTGACGCCGTGCACGATGTTGGGGACGTCACCCTTGCCCGGCGCGGTCAGGACGACCTTGTCGATGCCGGGGCGCAGGTGCTTCGACAGGCCCTCGCGGTCGCGCCACTTGCCGGTGTTGTCGATGAGGATGGCGTTCTTGATGCCGTACGCCGTGTAGTCGACCTCCGACGGGTCGCCGGCGTAGATCACCTTGATCTCGTTGCCGTTGGCGACGATCGTGCTGTTCGCCTCGTCGACGGTGATCGTGCCCTGGAACTGGCCGTGGATGGAGTCGCGGCGCAGCAGCGAGGCGCGCTTGACGATGTCCTGCTCGCCGCCCTGACGGACGACGATGGCGCGCAGCCGCAGGCCGTTGCCGGAGCCGGCCTTCTCGATGAGCAGGCGGGCGACGAGGCGGCCGATCCGGCCGAACCCGTAGAGGACGACGTCGCGCGGCTCACGGCGCTCGATCTTGTCGGCACCCGTGGCGCCGGCGACGGCCTCGGCGGTGAACTGCTCCACCGAGAGACCGCGGTCGTCGGCCTTGTATGTCGCGGCGAGCATGCCGATGTCGATCTGGGAAGGGCCGAGATCCAGCGTGGTGAGAGCCCGCAGGAACGGCAGCGTCTCGGTGACGGAGAGTTCCTCACCGGCGATCTGCCGGGCGAATCGGTGGGTCTTGAGGAGGCTGACCACCGACTTGTTCACCAAGGAGCGGCTGTGAAGGAGGACGGTCACGTCCCGCTCCCGGTGCAGCTTCCCGATGATCGGGATCATCGACTCCGCGATCTCCTCGCGGTTCTTCCAGTTGGTGAACGAGTCGTCATTGACAGTCACAGGTTTATCTTTCGAGCTAGGCGGCGCTCATATGCTAACCCCTCCATATTTTGTTCACTCACCCGGTACCTCCGGGCCCGGCCCAGCCCGGTGACGGCAACCGGGACGGCCGCCAGTTGCAGGGATTTCGCCGGCGCGGGCGACGGCTCCCCGCGACCGGCTGCGAACCGGCCCCCGCGTCGCGCGGAGGCACTCCACAGTGCGGGGAGGTCGTGCACCACAGCGCGCCCGGCACCGCAGGACCGCAAGCGGCACGCGGCGCCGGGCGCCGCGTGCCGCGGGGTCTGCACCGAAGACGTCCGGGTCGGCCGCCTCGGGCCGACCTGGACGTCATGCATCAGACGAGGTCGTACCGGTCGAGGTCCATCACCTTGTTCCATGCGGCGACGAAGTCGTTCACGAACTTCCCCTTCGCGTCATCGCTCGCGTAGACCTCGGCGAGCGCGCGCAGCTCGGAGTTGGACCCGAAGACGAGGTCGGCACGGCTGCCGGTCCACTTGACCTCGCCCGTGGCGGCGTCGCGACCCTCGAACGTGTTCGCGTCTTCGGACGTCGCCTTCCACGTCGTGCCGAGGTCGAGCAGGTTGACGAAGAAGTCGTTGGTCAGCGAACCGGGCGTCGTGGTGAAGGCGCCGAGCGACGACTGCTGGTAGTTCGCACCCAGGACCCGCAGGCCGCCGACGAGGACCGTCAGCTCGGGAGCGCTCAGGGTCAGCAGGTTCGCCCGGTCGAGCAGCAGGTACTCGGCCGGCAGCCGGTTGCCCTTCCCGAGGTAGTTGCGGAAACCGTCGGCGGTCGGCTCGAGCGCGGCGAACGACTCCACGTCCGTCTGGTCCTGCGAGGCGTCCGCGCGGCCCGGTGTGAAGGGCACCTCGACGTCGAAGCCGGCGTCCTTGGCGGCCTGCTCGACGCCCGCGGCGCCGGCGAGCACGATCAGGTCGGCGAGCGAGATCTGCTTGCCGCCCGTCCGGTCGGCGTTGAACGCCTGCTGGATCCCCTCCAGGGTGCGCAGCACCGTCGCCAGCTCGTCGGGCTCGTTGACCTCCCAGCCGCTCTGCGGTTCGAGGCGGATACGCGCACCGTTGGCGCCGCCGCGCTTGTCGCTGCCCCGGAAGGACGAGGCGGAAGCCCACGCGGTGGACACGAGCTGGGACACCGACAGGTCCGAGGCCAGGATCCGGCCCTTGAGTGCGGCGATGTCCTCGGCGTCGACGAGTTCGTGCGTCACCGCGGGGATGGGGTCCTGCCACAGCAGCGTCTCGCTCGGGACCTCCGGGCCGAGGTAGCGCGCGATGGGGCCCATGTCGCGGTGGGTCAGCTTGAACCACGCGCGGGCGAAGGCGTCCGCGAACTCGGCGGGGTTGTCCCGGAAGCGCCGCGAGATCTGCTCGTAGGCCGGGTCGAACCGGAGCGAGAGGTCGGTCGTCAGCATCGTCGGGGCGTGGCTCTTCGACGCGTCGTGGGCGTCGGGAACGGTGCCGGCTCCGGCGCCGTCCTTCGGCCGCCACTGGTGCGCGCCGGCGGGGCTCTTGAACAGCTCCCACTCGTAGCCGAACAGGATCTCGAAGAAGCTGTTGTCCCAGGTGATCGGCGTGTTCGTCCAGATGCCCTCGAGACCGCTGGTGATCGTGTCGCCACCCTTGCCGGTGCCGAAGGCGTTCTTCCAGCCGAGGCCCTGCTCCTCGATCGCGGCCGCCTCGGGGTCGGCGCCCACGCTCTCCGCCGGGCCCGCGCCGTGGGTCTTGCCGAAGGTGTGGCCGCCCGCGATCAGGGCGACCGTCTCCTCGTCGTTCATCGCCATCCGGCGGAACGTCTCACGGATGTCGCGGGCCGCGGCGATCGGGTCCGGGTTGCCGTTCGGGCCCTCGGGGTTGACGTAGATGAGGCCCATCTGGACCGCGCCGAGGGGGTTCTCCAGCTCACGGTCGCCGGTGTAGCGCTCGTCGTCGAGCCAGGTGGTCTCGGGACCCCAGTAGACGTCCTCGTCGGGCTCCCAGACGTCCGCGCGGCCGCCGGCGAAGCCGAAGGTCTCGAAGCCCATCTGCTCCAGGGCGACGTTGCCGGTGAGGACCATGAGGTCGGCCCACGAGAGGCTCTGGCCGTACTTCTTCTTGACCGGCCACAGCAGGCGGCGGGCCTTGTCGAGGTTGCCGTTGTCCGGCCAGCTGTTGAGGGGGGCGAAGCGCTGCTGGCCGGCCCCGGCACCGCCGCGGCCGTCGCTGATCCGGTACGTGCCCGCGCTGTGCCACGCCATCCGGATCATGAACGGGCCGTAGTGGCCGAAGTCGGCGGGCCACCAGTCCTGCGAGGTCGTCAGGACCTCGGCGATGTCCTGCTTCACCGCCGGGAGATCGAGGGTCTTGAACGCCTCGGCGTAGTCGAACTCCTCACCGAGCGGGTTGGCCACGGCGGGGTTCTTGGCAAGGATCTTCAGGTTGAGCCGCTCCGGCCACCACTGACGGTTTCCGCCGCCCTGCGTCGGGTGCGGGGCGCGCCCGTGCGCGACCGGGCAGCCACCTCCGCCCTCCGTCTTCGCGTCGGTGACGATTGCATCATGGTTCTCGGACATGGGAATCCTTCCGGGCTGGGCGGATCACTGTGCTCAGGAACTGCGGGCGGTGGAACAGCCGGGGCACGACGCCCCAAGAGATGACCTCGGCCTCCTCGATCGGGAAGCCGTGGCGGTCGGACGCGTTCGGACGACGGGCCTCACGTACGACGTGAACGGAGACGAGGCCCGCACGACGGCACACCCCGGAGGCGATCGCCTCGACGCCGAGGTGGTCGCCGTCCCGGACCGTCTGGAGCAGCGCGACGCGGGCGGCCTCGTCCTCAGGCCAAGACCGCGCAGCTCCTCGGCGGTGGTCCCGTCGCGTCTCTTTCTCCTGCCGTGCTGGGGTCTTCCTGTCCCTTGGCTATCGCCGGAACCGATCCTACGATGGACAGTGTCCAAGTCAATAAGTGCGCCAAGCCCGTATTCAATCGGAACCCGGATGTCCACCGGTAAACTTCCAGCGTCCCACCGAACCTGAATGGGTGAACCAATATGAGTGACCTGCTGGAACGACTGCGAGGGCGTGGCTGGCGGATGACCTCCCAGCGGCGTGTCGTTGCGGAGGTCCTCGACGGTGACCACGTGCATCTCACGGCCGACGAGGTGCACGCGCGCGCGGCGCAGCGGCTGCCCGAGATCTCCCGGGCGACGGTCTACAACGCCCTGGGCGAGCTGGTCTCCCTCGGTGAGGTCATCGAGGTCTCCACGGACGGCCGTGCCAAGCGCTACGACCCCAACGCGCACCGCCCGCACCACCACCTGGTGTGCGCGGGCTGCGGCACCATCCGCGACGTCCACCCGACCGGCAGTCCACTGGACGACCTCCCGGCGGAGGAAAGGTTCGGCTTCACGGTGTCCGATGTCGAGGTCACCTACCGCGGACTGTGCCCGTCCTGCGCCTGAGGGTTGGCCTGTAATTGATCTTTGCAGGTGTTGCGGTTGGGCAGGGACCTGCCACCGCCACGACGACCGTCGCTCGCAGGCCGTGATCGCACCAGCTCGGCGAGACCACCCGCCGTCCCGTCTCACCGAGGTGCGAATGTGCGAGGGCCGGGATGCCCGCGGCCAGAGGTGACGCAGGCAGCCGCACCCGCATACAGTCCGCCCATGTCGCCGAACCAGCCGAACACGCCGCCCCGCCATATCCGCATCCGGGCAGTCGGGACGGAGCAGACCGCATGATGGCGCGTGCCAAGCTGATTCAGGAGCTGCGTCGCGACGGCGCAGGCCACACCGGTTCGGATGCCGCACGCCTCGTCGAGGATTACGCCCACCAGCTGGCCGTCCAGCTGCGGGAGGCCGGGCATCGCGAGGCCGCCAACCTCATCGACCCCCGTGCGGGGCAGTGCACGTGCGGTGCGCCGGACGGCGGCGACGAAGAGAGCGAGCAGGTACGCGCCTATTGGGAGCACTCCCGGTCCTGCCCGCAGGGGTGGTGACCATGTGACCGACGATCCGGCGGCAGGGGCTCACGTTGGTGGATGTGAGCAGGGGCAGGGCTCGGACGTCATTGCGGGACGAGCGTTCAGGCAGCTTCGTAGCGGCTCAGCGTGAGGTGTGGGAGCCGCGTGCTATCGCATCCGCGCTGTCCGACGTTTCGAGGTCGAGCGCATCGTCGCCGTAGAGAGCCTGCACCCAGTTCGCCTGGTAGATGGTGTCGAGATAGCGCTCACCGAGATCCGGGGCGATGGCTACCGACGTGAGCCCGCGAGTGTCATGACCCGCCAGCCAGCCCATGGCGCCGCTGACCACGGTGCCGGTGGAGCCACCGAAGAGAAATCCCCTTCTGGCCATACGACGGCAGACACGGATGGTGTCGGCTTCCTCCACGTGCACCGCCTCGTCCACGTACGACTCGTCGAGCAGCGGTGGGCGGATGCTCATCCCCAGGCCGGGAATCAGCCTACGACCCGGTGTGCCGCCGAAGATGGCCGAACCGACGCTGTCCACGGCCACGATCCGCACGGGGCGGTGCCACGTCCGGAAATAGCGCGCGCAGCCCATCAGGGTCCCGGTGGTGCCGACACCGATGAACAGCACGTCCAGTTGCGGGAAGCATCGCGCGATCGCCGGGGCGGTCCGGAAGTAGTGGGCCTTCCAGTTGTCCGCGTTGGTGTACTGGCTGAGCCACACGAATCGGTCGTCCGAGGCGCAGAGCGTGCGCACATAGGCCAGCCGTGCACCCAGGAGTCCGCCGGCGGCGCCCTCCGACGAGACGACGTGCACCTGACTGCCCAGTGCTTCCATCATGAGCCTGGTCGCCAGATTGCAGCGAGAGTCCGTCACGCAGACGAATCGGTAGCCCTTGCTTGCCGCGATCATGCTGAGCGCCACGCCGAGGTTCCCGGACGAGGACTCGACCAGAACCGAATCCGGCCTCAGAGTCCCGCTCCGCTCGGCGGCCTCCACCATCTCGGTCGCGGCCTTCAGCTTGATGGAGCCGGCGAAGTTGAATCCCTCGCACTTCAGGAACAGGGAGTGCCCGAAGATCGGCTTGAGGTCGACGTAGAGCTCCTCCTCATTGAAAGCTTGGGGGACTGATATGACTGGCACGATGTCCTCCTCGTCTGCGGCAGAAGTACGCGCATGTCGCCGCCGGGCGTCCTGCGACCTCTCATCCGTACCGGCGCAGTTCTTCGAAGAATTCGTCGATGATCTGCAGTTCTCCCGCACGGGCCACTTCGTCGTAGACGTATTTGCCGAGGGCGAGGTCGAGCACTCCGAGGCCGAAGGGCGAGAACACTGCGGGCCGGTCTGCCGGCACGGATACGCGTCCGGCCATCACGTCGTCCAACGTGCCGTGCACGAAGTCCCGGTTGCCCGTGAGCTGCTCGGTCAGATGCGGTGACGTGCCTGCCCTCAGACAGTGATCGATGTCGTCGACGATGTTCGTGGACGAGAGCAGGATCTGGGGGGCGAGGTCACGCAGTGACACATGCAGCACCACAGGGTTGTGGGCGAACCACGAGAGGTCGTCGACGTGCGGCTCACGGGCAACGGTGGCGAACACGACCATGTCGCTCTGTTGCACCAGTTCCTGTGCGCTGCTGTGCACGCTGACCCGCCCCGTGGTTCCCGACTGCTCCAGGTAGAGGCGGAACCCGGCTGCACTGTCGACGGAAAGGTCGTGCACACCGATCTCGTCGAACGACCAGCCGGTGCCCTCCAGGTACGTGTGCACGTAGCGGGCGATCAGGCCTGCGCCGAAGAATCCGACGCGGGTGGGGCGCGGCCGGTCGCGGCTGAGCCAGTCGGCTGCCGCCGCGGCGGACGCGGCCGTTCTGGCGGCGCTGATGATCGAACTCTCCATGCAGGCGAAGGGGTAGCCGGTGTCGTGGTCATTGAGGATGAGCACGGCCGACGCCCGGGGAATGCCGGATGCCACGTTCCTCGGGAAGCTGGAGATCCACTTCAGGCCGTCCACGCGCGCGTCTCCGCCCAACGAGGCAGGGAGCGCGATGATGCGCGACGACGGCCTGTCGGCGAATCGCAGGAAGGACGACGGCGGATTCACGGATCGTCCGGCGCCGTGCAACCGGTACGTCGCCTCGACCAGATCCACGACCTCCTTCGCGCGGCCCTCGAGCACGTTCTTGACCTGGGCGCCCGAGATGACCGCGAACGGGGGCACCGCGAGCGGGTCGTCCGTGCCGGGGCTGGTCGGGGTGGATCGGACAGTGGTCATGCGGCAGCCCTCCCGGAGGTCGGTGAGCAGTCGTCCGGATGGATGGGGTCCGCCATCGCCACGACGATGTTCCGCGGGCCCTGGAAGGGCTCCCTGCTGTGCGCGGTACGGATGTTGTCGACCAGCAGAAGATCGCCGCGCTGCCATGGAAGGCGTGCGGTGTTCGCGTCGTAGACGTCGTTGAGCAGGTGGACGACGTCCTCGGCAAGGGGATCGCCGTTGCCGTAGCAGGTGTTGAAGGGGAGACCGTCGGCGCCGTACTCGTCGATCAGGTATTCGCGGACCTCGGGGGCCATCGTCCACTCGTTGAGGAACGCGATCTGGTTGAACCAGCAGCGCACGCCGGTGAGCGGGTGGTGCACGACGGCGCTGCGGCGCTGCCGGGTGCGCAGTCCGCCGTCGGCTTGCCAGGCGAAGTCGATCGCGTGGGTGCGGCAGTAGCTTTCGACCGCACCCCGGTCGTCCGTGCCGAATGCCTGGGCCACAGTGGCCCCGATCTCGTCGTTGTAGCTGCGGGTGAGGAGCCAGCCTTCCCTCTCGAATCGGTCCGTGAGCGCGGTCGGCAGGGCTTCGAGCACGGCGGCCGAGTCGGCCACTGCGGTTGCCCCGCCCTCGGTGGGCGGTTCGAGGCACGCGAAGAGCATCAGGCCGGGGAACTCTGTGGTGTAGCTCAGTTCGTGGTGCATGCACATCGGCTGGTTCGGCGGCCATTTCACCGACGAGTAGATGCCTTCCGAGTAGGCCTGTCGCGTGGCGAAGGCCTCCTTCTCGGTCACAGGACCGGTGGTGAGCTGCTGGACAACGGTGGCGACCTCGCTCGGATCGCGCAGATTCAGACCGTGGATCATGAGCGAGCCGTGCTCGATGACGAGAGCGCGCAGTGTGTCCCGCTGTTCGGCTGCCCAGCGCGCAGGGTCGGAGGGGGTTTCGGCCCGCAGGGCCGCGGGTGCGCCGGGTTGTGTCTCCACCTGGAGGAGTGCGGACGGCATCACTTTTCCTTTCGTCGCAGCTCAGGAGAGAGCCGGTGATGTCAGTGCGTGAAGCACGGCTTCTGCCGCCTCTTCCGCTCGCGCGCGAAGGAAGTGGTGGCCCCCGTCGGGGAGTTCGTGCAGTGCGACGTGTTCGAGGTCGGTGCGTCGACTGACGGCGTCGCCCGGGACCTGTCTGCCGACGAACACCCGCGGGACGTGCACACCGTGGTCCTGCAGCCTCTTGGCCGTCTCCAGGGCGAATGTCGTGCCTGAGGCCTGACCCCACAGCAGAACGTTCGGGTGACCGAGCCGGACGATCTCGGAGACCACCTGCTCGACCACGAGTGGCATGGACGCAAACGATCCGCTTCCGTCGTCGGCGGCGCCGGGAACGGACGGTGCGGCCGCATAGACCGCGAGGCCGCGGACCTGCAGTGCGTCGGCCAGCGGCTGGAAATCCGCCGCGTCGCCGTCGGCACCGGGGAAGCAGACCAGGGCATCGGGCCGGGCATCGTCGGATTCCGTCAGCGCCCGGAGCAGCGCGCGACGCGGCTCCGTCCGGCCGTCGATCAGGGCGGCGAGGTCGGCGAGGACGGGGTGGCTGTTCAGGTCGGCGAGGGAGACCGTACGGTCCAGTGCGATCGCGAGCTTCACCGCCGACAGTGAGGTGCCTCCACGGTCGAAGAAGTGGTCCCCCCGCCCGACCCGGTCCCGTGGAATGCCGAGGACCACGGCCCATGCTGCCGCCACCCGCTGTTCCGTCGGCGTGCCGGGCGCGTCGTGGTTGTCGTCGGCCGCGTCGGGTTCCGCGGCAAGTGCCCGCAGTGCCTTCTTGTCGATCTTCCCGTTCGCCGTCAGCGGCAGGCTGTCCCGCCAGTGGAAGGTCGTGGGGACCATGTACGCGGGCAAGGCTTCGGCCAGCCGGTCCCGTATGGCATCGGTCCTCAGCGGGGACCGGGCCGAGTAGAACCCCACCAGGTCCTTGCGACCCGCCCGTTCGACGACCACCACTGCGCCGTCGCCGACACCGGGCACCTTCAGGAGAGTGTTCTCGATCTCGCCGAGCTCGATACGGAAGCCGCGGATCTTGACCTGGGCGTCCTGGCGGCCGAGGTACTCCAGCTTCCCGTCGGGCAGCCACCGTCCGAAGTCCCCGCCCCGGTAGAGCCGTTGTCCGGGTCGGTGCGGATCCGGCATGAAGGACAGCCGGGTGCGATCCGGGTCGTGGACGTATCCGCGACCGACACACACCCCGGAGAAGACGATCGCACCGGGAGCGCCCAGCGGGACCAGGGACAGGCTGTCGTCGACGACGTAGACGTGCACATTGTTGACGGGGCGGCCGAGTGGCACCCGTTCCGTGTCCGGCGCCCGGTGCATCACCTCGTGATTGGTGTCGTCCGACGTCTCGGTCAGTCCGTAGGCGTTGACGAGAGGGATCCCGGGCTCGGCAGCGAACCAACGCTGAGCGAGTTCCTTCTTCAGCGCCTCGCCGGTGACCGACACACATCGCAGGTCCGGCAGATCGCGAGGGTGGCGCTCCAGGTCGGACAGCACGACGTCCAGATACGAGGGGACCACCTGGAGCACGCACACCCGGCCGTCGACGATCGTGTCGAGGAACCGCCGGACATCGAGGACCGCCTCCTGCTCCACCAGCAGGGTCCGTCCGCCGACGAGGAGCGGCGCCATCATCTGCCACAGCGAGATGTCGAAACACTGCGGTGCCGTCTGCGCGACGACCCGGCCCTCGTCGATCCCCAGATCGTCGATCTTGGCGTACAGGTGATTGAGCATGCCCGCGTGCTCGCACATCGCGCCCTTGGGGGTGCCGGTGGAGCCGGAGGTGAAGTAGACATAGGCCAGTTGGTCGGGGGCGACAGGGACGCCGAGGTCGCCATCGGCCCAACCCTGGCGGGCGGCCTCGTCGATGAGAAGCCGGCGGGACCACGGCAGTGTGCCGAGAGCGCGGTCCAGCTCGGCCGTGCTGCCTTCCTCGGTCAGGACGAGGTTGCACCCGGCGCGGGAGAGCATGGTGGCGATGCGCTCGGCCGGGAAGTGCGGCTCGACGGGCATATAGGCGCCCCCGGCCTTGAAGACCGCGAGGACGGCGGCCATCCAGTCCAGGTTGCGTTCGGTCACGACGGCGACGACGTCCTCGGGTTTCAAGCCCTCCGCCAGCAGGGCGCGGCCGAGGTGGTTGGCGCGCACGTTGAGCTCCTGGTACGTCCACCGCCGACCGGCATGTTCCGCGGCGACGGCGTCCGGGTGCGCCCGTACCCGCTGCTCGAAGAGTTCGTGGAAGCGGCGGTCGGGGAGTTCGCGGTACGGCCCGGCGAGCCGGTCGATCTGGAAGCGGACCTCCTCGGCGGACACGAGGCTCTGGCGCGCGTGGACGGCGTCCGGATCGTCCGCGATCAGTTCCAGCGCAGTGAGGTGATAGCCCGCGATTCTCGCGGCGGCGTCGCTGTCGAGGGCGTCGGTCCGGTACCGCAGCCGGAGGCTGCGCCTGCCGTCCCTGTCCGGGAACTCCACCCACAGCACGGTGCCTTCGGCCGGACCGTGGCCGTCACCGGCCGGATCGAGCACCGTCTCCGGCCCTGCGGCCGCATCCAGTTCGCGAAGGAGATCGGCCGTGAGGGAGTCCCTGTGGGCGAGCAGTGCCGACGCGCTGCGATGGGTGTCGGTCAGCAGGGCGCGCCATGTGGTGGACCCGGTCGTCAGCCGACAGGGCAGAGGCCGGCGGTCCGCCCCGGCCGTGTAGCCGGTGATGACAACCTTGTCACCGCACAGCGCGGCGAGCACCTTTGCGTGCGCGGCCAGCAGCGCGGAACTCAACGACACACCCACGTCGTCGGCCAGCCGGTGCAGGCCCGCCACCAGGCCGTCGGGGATCGCCCTCTCATACACGGCGCTGCCGGGCACCGGAGCGCCTGCCATGCGGGGCAGCGGCGTGAAACCGCCGGCGAGCACCCCACGCCAGAACTCCGTGGGTGTGGTGAAAGGCGTGGCCATCAGAACCTACCTCCGCTTCGGTCCCCGTCCCGGCGGATCGGTCGGGCCGGATTCCCGCCCCACCGAGCGCCCGCCGGAACGGCCTCGCCCTTCATGAGGAAGGAGTCCGCCTCCAGCAGGGCGCCGTCGCCGATCGTCACTCCGTAGTGGACAAAGGCACCGACAGCGAGGGTGCAGTCGGAGCCGATCGTGCTGCGGTCGGACTTGAAGGTGCCGTCCTCCTGGGAGTGGCACTGGACGACGCTTCCGAAGTTGAGCGTGCAGTGGTCGCCGATGGAAACCATCGACCGTTCGGTGAGACTGCAGCCGTCGTCGAAGAGCATGCTGCCGACGCGGACGCCCAGCAGTCGCCAGACGAGGCTCTTGAACGGCGTCCCGTCCAAGATCCGCATGTGTGTTTCCGTCGGCACCTTCCAGTAGCGCTCTCGTCGCCAGAAACGGCGGTCGTAGATCGAACAGAACAGTGGCCCCAGCGGGTGGAACGCCGTGACGGCACGCTCCACGAGAACGAAGTACACAAAGGTGAGCAGGAGCAGGAGAACGTTCGCCAAGGCGATCGCCGGCACACCGATGTGCGCGTAGAAGTCTCCGGCGGCCGAGTAGAGCACGGTGATGCAGAACAGGTAGATCCATCCCGCCGACAGGTACAGCGCCATGGTGAGGACGTTGTGCCGGTTCTTGGCCCTCAGGCGGCTGCGCAGCTCCTCCCCGCTCTTCAGACCGTCGAACATGCTGTCCCGCTGGACCGAACGGGGAATCTCGAAACTCGGCGAGCCGAGAAGGCCGACCCCCTCGCGGATCTTTCCGTCGATCGGCACCATGACCTTCGTCGCGAGCAGGCAGTTGTCACCGGTCCTTCCCCGCGGGGGGTACGCGATCCTGTTCCCGAGGAAGTTCTGCGCTCCGATCGAGGTCCGGGACACGCGAAAGGACGTGTTCGAATACTCTGCGTTCATCATGGACAGCCCGTCGGCGACCATGGTTCCGGTGCCGACGGAACTCAGGTACGGGCTTTCGTGCTTCACCTGGGTGCCGAAGTTCGACCCGGTCTGCTCGACGCGTGAGAGGTCGTAGCCGATCCAGCGCAGATAGTGGACCACGCTCGAGCTGTCCCCGAACAGACGCATGAGAAAGCGCCTGTTGGTCATGAAGACGGTCGCCCGGTGCACCCCGTAGTGAAATCCGTACAGGGGATACACCCTGCCGGGCGTCCCGGCACGGCTGAGCAACCGAGGCGCAACTGCCACCAGCAGGGCGAGCGGCACGGCGCCGAAGTACACCACGGCGGAGATGGCCAGGACGTCGACGTAGAACACCCAGCTGCTGAGAGCCGCGGTCCCGGCATCGAGCACCGCGGCGAACTGCGGCACCTCGGCGAGCAGGATGTCCACACCGCCGAACACGAGCGGCACGTAGAGGAGCAGCGCGGTCGCCAGCTGCATGATGCCGTACGCAGCCCTTCTCAGGGTGCCGCAGCCGGCGGGGGCAACGGCCGGGAAATCCCCCTCGGCCGGCTGCGCCGGCGAGCCGTGCCAGTACTCACCGCTGGGCACCGCTTGGCCGCTGTGCAGCGAGGATGCGTGGCCCAGGCGGGAGCCGTCGCCCAGCGAGGTGTTGATGTCGAGCACGGTCGCCTCGCTGATGACGACGTTCTTGCCGAGAGTGACGGCACCCGTCTGAATCCGACCGCGGTGAGCCCGGTAGCCGCTGAGGAAGGCGTCCTTGCGGATGACTGTGCCGTCACCGACCGTCAGAAGATCGGTGCACACCGGCGCGCTCCGGGCGAAGATCGTGACGCCTCGGCCTATTTTCGCGCCCAGGGCTTTGAGATAGAGCGAATAGAGCGGCGAACCGGCGAAGAGAACCAGTGGGTCCGACCGGATCAGTGTCTTGACGAGCCAGAATCGGACATACGCCAGACTCCAGACGTCGATCTGAACGGGCTTCCACCGCCCGACGAGCACCCACTTCGCGAGGATCGGCACGCCGGACAGGACCACGAAGGCCGCGGCACCGAACATCACGGTTCGCAGATAGGCGTCGAGCAGGCCCGTCCCGGCGGTAATCCATTCGTAACCCTGTGCAGCAACGACCGCAAGGAGGTAGGCGTACCCGACGAAGCACAGGAGCTGCAATGCGCCGCACAGAACATAGCGAGGCCGGCCCGTTCGGACGGCCGGCTCCTGGATTTCGGGCTCGGCGGGAGCAGCGGGAGCAGAATCGGCGAGTGCCGTCGACAACGCTCTGATCGTGGGGTACCGGTAGACGTCCTTCATCGACACTGACGGCAGATCGGACCGCTTCCTCACCCGCGCACAGAAATGCGCCATGACCAGCGAGTCTGCACCGAGTTCATCGAAGAAGTGACTGTCGGGCGATACCTCACCGACGCACGCGACGTCGGCCAGCAACTCGGCGAAGACCTCCTCGACACCTGCGGGCGGAGCGCCGAGCCCCGGCTGCGAGCCGGCTGCGCGAGGCCCTACGGCCTCCGTGTTCGGTCGAAGCGCGCGATAGTCGGTCGTCATGACCCTTATTCGTGGCCACACACTGGATGTATGGGTGAATTAAGGTACTTTCTCGCCAATTGATCGTTTATCTTGCGATTTGGACACTCTGACAACGGCCGGGCGGGACGAGGACCGATCCGGTGGCTGCCGGGCTCCGAATGCGGGGTCGTGAGGATCTCCCGTACGTCCCTGACCCGTCACGAGGACATGACCGCCAACCCGGTATCGCGACCTGGCGCTGATGCCCCGACATGGCGAGGCCGACTCCGCCGGCGATATCATGGAGAGGATCTTCGCGCCCATCGGTCCTCATCGGGCAGTTCGATCGCGGCAGCCGCCGTGCAATTCCGTCGCTCGAGATTGCGCCGCTCCCCGCGCATATCGAGACCGTCGGTATTCGGCGAGTGCCCCGATACGAATGTCCGCGAGTTCGCAGCCCTGGTTCGGTAGCCGGTCCTTCGCAACTATTGCGTCGGCAGGGAGACCACTTCCCATGGACCTCAACACCATCAGCGAAGTTGTCCGGCGACCGCCCGATCGGCCAGGCGTGGACTGGCGCGAAGGGGACGCCTGGCTCGCGGGCGGAACGTATCTGTTCTCCGCGGAGCAGCCGAGCCTGCGCCGCCTGATCGACCTGACGGCGTTGCGTTGGGATGCCCTGGTCCCGAGCGACACGGGTCTCGACATCGGCGCCACGTGCACGATCCGCGACCTGTATGCCTGTGCGCTGCCGGATGGCTGGATCGCGGGCCCCCTTTTCGCGAAGAGCTGCGAGGCGTTCCTGTCCTCGTTCAAAGTCTGGAACTCGGCGACCATAGGCGGCAATATCTGCCTGTCCTTGCCTGCCGGCCCGATGATCACGCTGACGGTCGCCCTGGAGGCGACGTACGAACTGTGGGCCCCTGACGGGTCGACGCGTCTCGTCGACGCCCTCGACTTCGTGACCGCCGACAATCGGAACATTCTCGCTCCCGGCGAAGTCCTGCGTCGTATCCACATTCCGGCGCACGCCCTGAGGAAACGCACCGCGCACCGCCGCTTCTCCTTGACCCACCTCGGCCGTTCGACGGTGTTCCTCATCGGTACGCGCACGCCAGGAAGGAGCGACCTGCTGCTCACCGTCACGGCCGGAACCACCCGGCCGGTGCGCATTGCTTTCGACACCATGCCCGATGCCGGGACTCTGCAGCAGAGCATCGACGTCATCCCCGCCGACGTGTGGTTCGCCGATCCCAACGGGACGCCCGACCACCGTCGCCACCTCACGAAGCACTTCGCCGAAGAAATTCGTCGCGAACTCATGGCCGGGGGCCCGGAATGACGTACACCGTGAACGGAAACACCTTCGACCAGGAACCCTCCCCCGGCCAGTGCCTGCGCACCTTCCTCCGCTCACTCGGCCACCACGGCGTCAAGAAGGGTTGCGACGCGGGCGATTGCGGGGCGTGCACGGTGTGGTTGGACGGCACACCGGTACACAGTTGCATCACTCCTGCGTTCCGCGCGGACGGTCGTGAAGTGACGACCATCGAGGGTCTCGGATCACCTGGGAACCTGCATCCGATGCAGCGGCAGTTCCGCGATGCCCCGGGGTTCCAATGCGGCTTCTGCACCGCAGGGATGATCATGACGTCGGCGACGTTCACCGATGCCCAGAAGGAGGACCTGCCGCGGGCGCTGAAGGGCAACCTCTGCCGCTGCACCGGCTATCGCGGGATCGAGGATGCCGTGCAGGGCGTCGTGGGCGTGGAGACAGCCGCGCCGGGAAAGGCCGTCGGGACCAGCGTCGGCGCACCGGCAGCCGATGATGTGGTGACCGGCCGCGCCGAGTTCACCATGGACACCCACATCGAAGGCATGCTGCACCTCAAGGTGCTGCACTCACCACACGCGCACGCCCGGATCGTCGCGGTCGACAAGACCGCGGCGCTCGCGGTCCCCGGTGTGCACCGGGTCTACACCTGGGAGGACGTGCCGCGGAAGCGCTTCACCACGGCGATCCACACCGACCATCTTGTCGATCCGGACGACACGTTCATCCTCGACGACACGGTCCGCTTCGTCGGCCAACGCGTCGTTGCGGTCCTGGCCGACACGGTCGCGGCGGCGGAGGAGGGCTGCCGCAGGGTCGTTGTCGAATACGAGGTGATGCCGGCTGTGTTCGAACCCGAGCAGGCGAGGGCCGAGGGAGCGCCACAACTGCACGGCGCGGACGATCCGTTCGTCCGCGATCCCGTCCACAACACCCTGCTCGAGATCCATTCGCACATCGGCGACGTCAGCGCCGGGTTCGCCGAGGCCGACGTGATCCACGAAGGCACATACGTCTCACCGCGAGTACAGCACGCGCATCTCGAGACCCACGGTTCGATCGCCTGGATGGAGAACGGCCGGCTGAACGTCCGCACCAGTTCCCAGTCGCCGTCGATCGCGAAAGTCAAACTCGCCTACCTGTTCGCCCTGCGCCCGGACCAACTCCGTGTGTTCTGCAAACGCGTCGGCGGCGGCTTCGGCGGCAAGCAGGAAGTGATCACGGAGGATCTGGCCGCACTCGCCAGCCTGGACACCGGACGGCCTGTCTGCTTCGAGTACACCCGCGAGGAGGAGTTCACCACCGCCTCTCCACGGCATCCGATGAAGCTGACGGTCAAGCTCGGCGCGAAGGCGGACGGAACGCTCACCGCTTTCCAGGTCCGCAATGTGTCGAACACCGGCGCCTACGGCAACCACGGCGGCGAGACGCTGTACGCGGGCGGCGCCGCCGTCATGCTCTACCGCTGCCCCAACAAGAGGTACGACGCGTACTCCGTCTATACCAACACCGTGCCGAGCGGGGCCCTGCGCGGCTACGGGATGACACAGCCGGCATTCGCCGTGGAATCGGCGATGGACGAACTGGCACGCGCACTGCACATCGATCCGCTCGAACTGCGACGACGCAATATCGTGCGACCGGGCGATCCGCTCGTCGCCACGCACGACGGTCCCGACGACGTGATCTTCACCGAGGACGGACTGTCGAAGTGCATCGATCTGGTGGACGGGGCCATGGCCCGTACCGCCGGTGAGTCGTCTCTCGGCCCCGAGTGGCTCGTCGGAGCCGGCGTCGCGTGTTCGTTGCACGAGACCGCGCCGCCGACCGAACACGTCTCCGAGGCATGGGTGACCCTTGGTGACGACCTCGTCTACGAATTGGCCGTCGGAACAGTCGAGTTCGGCGAGGGGACCTCGACCGCCCATGTCCAGATCGCGGCCAACCAGCTGGGCACGACGCCGTCGCGCATTCGCCTCGTCCAATCCGACACCGACCGCACGGGGTTCGACACCGGCGCCTTTGCGAGTGCCGGCCTCTTCGTGGCGGGCAACGCGGTCCTTCGAGCGGCCAATGCCGTCCGCGACCGCATCCTGGAATTTGCTGCCTCGTACACGGGTGTCCATGTCGTGATGTGCTCGATGGACGACGAGGGTGTCGTCTGCGGCGACCGGCGCGTGCCGTTGGCCGAGCTCCTCGCATCGGCCAGAGCGCGCGGCATTCGCTTCACCGCCGCCCGCAAGGCGTACGGCTCGCCCCGGAGCGTCGTCTCCAATGCGCAGGGGTTCCGCATCGCCGTCCACCGGGTGACGGGTGAGATCCGAATCCTCTACAGCGTCCAGGCGACCGACGCTGCCGTACTCATCAACCCCGCGCAGGTCCGGGGCCAGGTGGAAGGCGGTGTCGCCCAGGGAATCGGCTTCGCGCTGACCGAGAACCACCACGTCGACGCCAACGGTGCCATGGTCAACCCGAACCTCCGCAACTACCGCATCCCCACCTACGCCGACATCCCGCGTACCGAACTGCTCCTGGTGGAATCGGCGGATTCCGTCGGACCCATGCGGGCGAAGGGGATGGCGGAATGCTGTATCAACCCGGTTGCCCCTGCGCTGGCGAACGCACTCCACGACGCCACAGGCGTCCGCTACCGCGCGCTGCCCCTGACTCCGGAAAGGATCTACAGCCGGCTCAACGAAAAGCAGTCGATGCCGACGGGCCTGAGCACATGAACACCGAGAAGCACGAGGGCGCCGCGGCGACGGCGATCATCGGCCAGAAGGTTCTGCCCGGCCTGGAGCGGGAGTACGCGACGTGGCAGGAGGGCGTCAACGCCGCCGCCGCCGAATACGCCGGGTACCTCGGCGTCGAGGTCTCCCCGCCGACACCCCTTCAGCCCGAATGGGTCGTCGTGTACCGATTCGACTCGACAGCCCATCTGCAGGCGTGGATCAACAGCTCGACCAGGCAGAGCCTGCTGGACATCGGCGACAAGTATCTCGACGGTCCCGGTACCCAGCAGGTTGTCAGCGGCGGCGAACAACCGACGGATCCGCTGGTGACCGTGGTGGTCAGCCACCGCATCGACCCGGACCACGTGGACGAATTCCTCGAATGGCAGCGCCGCATGAGCCAGGAGGAGAGCAAATTCGAGGGATTTCGGGGATCCGAGATCTTCCGACCGGTCGAGGGCCTTCAGGACGAATGGACCACGCTGTACCGATTCGACAACGCCGAGCACCTCGATGCCTGGTTGACGTCGCCGAGGCGGCAGCAGGTCCTCACTGAGGGAAGGAAGTTCAGCGACTTCAAACTGCGCACCATCGACAACTCCTTCGGCAGCTGGTTCGCGTTCGACGAGAACGGCAAGGAAGCGCCGCCGCCCTCGGAGACGAAAACCGCCATCGCGGTCTGGGTCGGCCTGTACCCGACCGTGGTGCTGCTGACGCTCGCCCTGTCGCCGCTGGGGATGCCGCTCTGGCTCGGGCTGCTCGTGGGCAACCTGCTGTCGAGTTTCCTCATGAGCTTCCTCACGATGCCCTACTACGTGAACCCGCTGCTCAAGCGGTGGCTGCGGCCCTCACCGGACAGACCGACGGCGAAGAGCAACCTTGCCGGCCTGGGCATCGTCGCCGCGGTGACCGTGTTCTGGGGCGTTCTCTTCTACGTCGTCACGACCCAGATCTGGACGCTGCCCTGATCCGACCCGGCCCGCCACGCGCATCGTCCCCCTCCGCCGACCGGGCCGAGGGGGAACAGGGACGCGTCACATGAACAGGGGAACCGAGCCGGGATCGCTGCAGGTCAGCGCACCCGCCCCCGAGGTTTCAGGGCCACAGGCGGGAGTTCGGGAGCGGGCAGCGGAGCACCGTCGTAACCCTTCACCTCGCCGAAGCGAGTGCTCTCCGTCCACTCCCTCCTGGCCTCCTCGATCTCCTGGTGCGAGCGCCCGATGAAGTTCCACCACATCACGATCTCCTCCTCGAACGGCTCCCCGCCGAGCAGCATCAGTCCGGCGTCGGACTCGGCCCGCAGCGGGAGTTCGGAGCGGCCGCAGCCGAGGTAGAGCATCGAGCCCGGAAGGACCGGGACGCCGTCCACGTGGACCTCGCCGGACATGGACAGGACCGCGTACTCGAAGTCCGGTTCGAGTGGAAGTGTGCTTTCGGTACCGCCGGCCAGGGCGAGATCGGCGCCCACGATGGGGGTGTACGTCGTACCGGGCGAGGCCGCACCGTCGAGGGCGCCGAGGACGACCGTGGCCGTCAGGCCGGGGGCGGTGACCCGCGGCAGGTCGGTGTGGTGCTGGAAGTGGGGCTCCACGGACCGATGGGCGTCCGGCAGGGCGACCCACAGCTGGGCGCCGTGCAGAAAGCGGGCGTGCGCCGCGGGGCTCTCCTCGGAGTGGCTGATCGCCCGGCCGGAGGTCATCAGACCCAGCTCGCGCGGGCGGATCGTGGCCAGGGAACCCGTGCTGTCCCGGTGCAGGACCTCGCCCTCGTGGAGCCAGCTGACGGTCTGCAGGCCCATGTGGGGATGGGGTGGGACCTGCATTCCGGGCTCGTCGGCGATGTCGTCGGGGCCGTAGTGGTCGACGAAGGCCCAGGCCCCCACCATGCGCCGGCCGAGGTTCGGCAGCAGCCGGCGGACCTCGGTGGATTCGCCGAGCTGGACGCGGCGCGGGCTGAGGAGTTCACGGACGGGCTCGGCAACGACGAAGCCCCGGCCGCCGCACACGGAGAGGGCGGCCTGACGGTCGAGATTGCTCATGCCGCCCAACCTAGTTCCTGGACAGGTCCGACATGCGGTCGTGGCGGCGACTTCCCGAAGTGGAACCTCAGAGGTGGAACGTTCCGAAGCCGAACCTCCCGACGTGACCGGGAACGGGAGGAATGGGTGGCGGGCCCGCGGTGTTGGCAGGGTCGGCAGTCACGACCGGGAAGGTGAGCACGTGAGCGAGCGCTACTACGAGTTCGGGACGGCCGCCGAGCGGTGGGACCGGGCGCAGCTGTTCTTCGACGCCAAGGAGTACACGACGGCGGTCCGCATCCTCGGCGGGCTCGTCGACGAGGCGCCGGAGCAGGTCGCGCCGCGGCTGCTGCTGGCACGCGCCTACTACCACTCGGCGCAGCTCATAAGGGCCGAGGCCGAGCTGCGTGCGGTGCTGGAGCGCGACCCGGTGGAGCAGTACGCGCGGCTGATGCTGGGACGCACGCTGGAGCGACAGGGCAGGCCCGGGGACGCGGCGCCTCATCTGCGCCTGGCAGCGGCGATGTCCGGCGAGCAGCCGGTCTGATCGCGGGGGCGGCGGCCGGCCCGCGAGACAGGGCCGGCCGCCGGCATGCACCAGGTGAAGCGGTGCGCGTCAGTTGAAGGGGTCGAGTGTGACGTAGGCCTGCTGCGGGTTTCCGTCGTGGACCAGTGACTCGTGGGCACCGACGTCGTCGAAGGCGAAGGCGTACGCCTTGCCGTCCACCATCTGGGCGTGGATCTTCCGTGCGTAGTGGTTGGTGACGGTGTCCTTGTAGAAGTTGGTGTTGCCGGTGTCGGGCTGGTTGGAGTTGACCAGCAGCGTGGAACGGTTGAACCCGGCGCACAGGGTGCGCGAGATCGGGCCGCGTACCAGGTCGTTGGGGGCGTCCAGCCGCTTGTAGCAGCCGAAGATGCTGTCGGAGTCCGGTTTCTGGAACGAGGTGACGACGACGCCGGAGGAGTTGGTGAAGTTCATGACGCCGCCGGAGACACGGCCGTAGTACTTGGTGCCCGGCTGGTTGGCGAACGGGGTCACGGTGAGCGTGGAGCCGGTGTACTTGCTCCAGACACGGTTGACGTAGTCGTCCATCACCGTGGCGGGCAGGGCGCCTGCCTCGATGCCGTGGCCGGGCGCGAGGGCGCGCAGGACGGTGCCGTCGGAGCGGGTCTGGATGAGGCCCGCCCAGCCGCCGGGCTGGCCGCGGAGCGCGTTGTAGAAGCCGTTGTATCCGCCGGGCTTCAGATGGCCGGTGTTCTTCACTGTCCCGTCGGCCGCTTTCACGCCGGCCGCGTACGGCGCGGAGAACATGTCGACCTGAGTGCTGTTGATCCACAGTCCGGAGTCGTTGAGCGTGTACTCGGACCAGTTGAAGAGGATGTTGCGGTTCGGGTCCGTCGGGTTCTGGACGGCGGGTTGCACCAGCCCGCCGGTGGTCAGCTTGAAGACGAGCTTCTGGCCGTAGGAGAAGTAGACACGGCCGGAGAACTTGGGGAGGCGGATGGTCATCGAGCCGCCGTTGGCGGGACCGGCGATGGATGCGTCGGGGGCGGGGGTCGGCGGGTTCCCTCCGGCGGGCCAGGCGTGGAAGGTGCCGTTGGCGTCGGCCCAGCCCTGGCGTCCGCTGCTGAGCTGCGTGCCGAGGTTGTAGATGTAGATCGGCCCGCTGCGGCCCGAGTTGTTGGTGAAGGTGAGCGGGATGGTCTCCGGGACCGCGGCGGCGGCCGGGGCGGTGGGCACCGCGGCCGTGAGGCCAGCGGCGCACAGGAGGGCGGCTGCCACCGCCGACAACGTCCGTGTAGCCGGCACGTGCTACCTCCTCGTGGGGGGTGGGGATTCTGAGAGCGCTCTGAGAGCGCTCTCAGAATCTGCCCGCAGACACGAGCCGTCAAGGCTCCTCGCACAGGTTCTCCGCCGCGCGACACCACGCGGGCCTCGCCCGCCCACGCAGCGGCCCGGTACGGCGCGCGCCGCCGAACCGGGCCCGCCGTGCATCAGCCGCGGTGGGCGGCGCCGGCCCTCCCGGCATCAGGCCCTCCCCGGCATCAGGCCGCTGTCACCGGGCCACTCACCACCTGAAGCAGGAAGTGGGCAAGGGATTCGCGGCCCTCACGTCGAGCCGATCTCCACCACGGCCTGCTCCAACTCGCCTGCAGCATTCATCTGCCTTCGACCGCTCCGGACGGCATTCTGCAGCGATCGGTAAAGAGGCGCCGCGTCGCCGACGGTCCGCTCAGTCGAGCCGGTCGCCCGCGCCCGGCTCGTATCTCCGGAACTCTTGAGTGGTCCGCAGCAGGCCGCGGAGTTCGGCGAGAGTGCCGGTGACGGCGCCTGCCGACCGCGCCTGGATCAGAACGTTGCCCAGGGCAGCCGCCTCCACCGGTCCGGCGACGACCGGCAGGCCGAGGGCGTCGGCTGTCAGCCGGCACAGGAGTTCATTGCGTGCGCCGCCGCCGACGATGTGCACGGCGGAAACCTTCCGTCCGGACAGCCGCCGGGCGTCGTCGATCGCCTTTTGGTGCGCCAGGGCGAGCGAGTCCAGCACGCAGCGCGCGGTCTCGGCCTCGGTCCGGGGCTCGGGCCGGCCCGTTCGCGCGCAGGCGGCGGCGATACGACGGGGCATGTCGCCCGGAGCAAGGAACGCGGGATCGTTCGCGTCGACGACCGAACGGTGTGGCGGCGCCGACGCGGCCTCGTCCAGCAGTGCGGCGAGATCCTGCGGGCGGCCGTCCGCCTCCCAGGCGCGCAGGCACTCCTGGAGCAGCCACAGGCCCATGATGTTGCGGAGATAGCGGACGGTGCCGTCAACACCCAGCTCATTGGTGAAGTTGGCGCGCCGGCTCGCCTCCCCCAGTACCGGAGCGGGCAGTTCCAGTCCCGCGAGCGACCAGGTGCCGGTGGCGATGTAGGCGAACTCGCCGTCCTCGGCCGGTACGCCAACAACAGCCGATGCGGTGTCATGGGAGCAGACCACGGTCACCGGCACCGGTCCGGTGAGACCGGTCTCGGCCAGGACCTCGGCACGGAGCCTGCCCGCCCCGTCGCCCGGTCTGCGCAGGGGAGGAAAGAGGGAGAGGTCGATCCCCAGGCGTCCGGCGACGGTCGGTGACCAGTCCCGGGTCCGGGGATCGATCAGCTGGGTCGTCGAAGCGTTGGTGATCTCGGTCCCGGCCCGGCCGGTCAGCCAGTAACTGATGAGATCGGGTATCAGCAACAGCCGCTCGGCGGCGGCGAGCCGGGGGCGGCCCTGCTCGGCGACCAGCTGGTACACCGTGTTGAACGGCAGATACTGCACCCCGGTCGCCTCGTACAGTTCCTCCGGCGCAAACACGGCGGTGACCTTCTCGGCGACTCCCACCGTGCGCTCGTCGCGGTAGTGCACGGGATTGCCGAGGAGCTCACCGCAGGAGTCGATCAGGCCGTAGTCGACGGCCCATCCGTCGATGCCGACCCCCGCAAGCCGCCCACCCGTCGCCGCGGCCGCGGCGCGCAGCCCGTCCAGGACGCCGCGGTAGAGGGCGAGGATGTCCCAGTGCAGCGTGGAACCCACCCTGACCGGGAGGTTCGGGAACCGGTGCACCTCGGTCAGCTCCAGTACGCCGGGACCGACGCGTCCCAGCATCACCCGCCCGCTGGACGCGCCCAGATCGACCGCGGCGAAGGAGAGTGGCTCGGCTGCGGACACGTGCACCTCGATCGGTCGGAGAGCGGTGGGAGAACGACGGGAAACGGCTGGAGAGCTTCGGCGGACGGCGTCCGGACGGCCGGAGAGCGTCGCAGGAAGGTCCGGACGGTCGAGAGCGACGGCCGCGGCCGTCAGCGGAGGAAGGCGGCCGGGACCCCCCCGTCCACCGGGATGTGCAGGCCGGTGGTGTGCGAGAGTTCGCCGCCGGTGAGCGCGAGGACCGCGTTCGCGACATGCTCGGGAAGCACCTCGCGGCGCAGGAGCGTGCGCTGTGCGTAGAAATCGCCGAGCTCGGACTCCTCGACGCCGTACACCGCGGCCCGTTGGGCGCCCCAGCCGCCCGCGAAGATGCCCGACCCGCGCACCACTCCGTCCGGGTTCACTCCGTTGACCCTGATGCCGTGCTCCCCCAGCTCGGCCGCGAGCAACCGCACTTGATGTGCCTGATCGGCCTTGGTGGCGCCGTACGCGATGTTGTCGGGTCCGGCGACGACGCCGTTCTTCGACGCGATGTAGACGATGTCCCCGCCGAGACCCTGGGCGGTCATCGTGCGGGCCGCTTCGCGGGAGACCAGGAAGGAACCCCGGGCCATGATGTCGTGCTGGAGGTCCCAGTCGTCGGCCGTGGTCTGCAGCAGCGGCTTGGAGATGGAGATCCCGGCGTTGTTGACCACAAGGTCGACGCCGCCGAAAGCGAGGTGAGCCGCGGCGAACGCATCCGCGATCTGCTCCTCGCTCGTCACATCGGCCGTCACGGCGATCGCCCGGTCGGGCCCGCCGAGTTCCTCGGCCACGGCGGTGGCACTGTCCCCCGCGCGGTCGGCGACGACCACGCACGCGCCTTCGGCGGCCAGCCGGCGGGCGACGGCCCGGCCGATGCCGGAACCGGCGCCCGTGACGAGGGCGACTCTGGCGGCGAGCGCCCGGGGCCGGGGCAGCCGGCGGAGTTTGGCCTCCTCCAGCTCCCAGTACTCGATGCGGAACTTCTCGGACTCGTCGATCGGCGTGTACGTGGAGACGGACTCCGCGCCGCGCATCACGTACACGGCGTTGAGGTAGAACTCCCCGGCGACGCGCGCGGTCTGCTTGTCCTTGCCGAAGGAGAACATGCCAACGCCCGGGACCAGGACGATCGCCGGATCGGCGCCCCTCATCGGCGGGGTGTTCTCGTCGGCGTACCGCTCGTAGTACGCCCGGTACGCGGCCCGGTACTCCTGGTGCAGTTCCGTCAGCCGGGCCACCGTCTCGTCGTGGCCGGCTGTCGACGGCAGATCGAGGAGCAGCGGGCGTACCTTCGTGCGCAGGAAGTGGTCGGGGCACGAGGTGCCGAGCGCCGTGAGACGTGGATGCTCGGCACGGGAGAGAAAGTCCAGCACTGAGTCGGCGTCGGTGAAGTGGCCGACCTGGGGCGCGTCCTGGGAGGCGAGGCCCCGGATCACCGGCGCGAGCGCGGCGGCGCGCGCTCGCCGCCGGTCGCGCGGCAGCGGCTCGTATCCCTTCATGACCGGGCCGAACGGCTCGGTCCTGCCCCGCTCGGCAAGGAATGCCTCGGCGGTGCGGATGATGTGCAGGGAGTTGTGCTCGCACTCGTCGGAGGTTGCGCCCCACGCCGTGATGCCATGGCCGCCCAGCACGCAGCCGATCGCGTCGGGGTGGGCTCTTTTCACGGCCGCGATGTCCAGGCCCAGTTGGAAGCCGGGCCGGCGCCACGGCACCCAGACCACTTGGTCGCCGAAGCATGCCTTGGTAACTGCCTCGCCGTCGGCCGCGCAGGCCAGGGCGATACCGGAGTCCGGATGGAGGTGGTCGACGTGCGCGGCATCCACCAGTCCGTGCATCGCGGTGTCGATGGACGGTGCGGCTCCACCCTTGCCGTGCAGGCAGAAGTCGAAGGCGGCGACCATCTCGTCCTCGCGTGCGGAGCCCGGGTAGACGTCCCGCAGCGCACGCAGCCGGTCGAGCCGGAGTACGGACAGGCCGTCGTGGGTGAGTGTGCCGAGGTCTCCGCCGGAGCCCTTGACCCACATCAGCTCGACGTCGGCGCCGGTGACCGGGTCGGTGGCTGTGCCCTTGGCGGAGGTGTTGCCGCCGGCGTAGTTGGTGTTGCGGGGGTCGGCTCCGAGCCGGCGGGAGCGTTCCAGCAGCGCCTCGGTCACCTGATGCTGCGTCATGCGGTTCACGCTCCCCATCCGGCCTGGGTGCCGCCCACGCGCTCGTCGATGATCTTCTGGGCCCAGCCCGATCGGTGGTACGCGCCGACCGGGTCCGGATCGATACCGAGCTCTTCGCGCAGGTCGGCGAGCAGTGGCCGGACATCGGTGTTGTAGGCGTCCATCAGCGCGGCGTTGGCGGCGAGTACGTCGCCGGCACGCTGTGCTGCATCCAGTGCCTCGCGGTCGACGAGCAGCGCCTTGGCCGTGGCCTCCTGGACGTTCATCACGGAGCGGATGACCGCAGGGATCTTCGCCTCGATGTTGTGGCATTGATCGAGCATGAAGGCGATGTCCGGGGTGAGTCCTCCGCCTCTGATCACCTCGTGCATGATCCGGAAGAGCTGGAAGGGGTCCGCGGCGCCGGCCATGAGGTCGTCGTCGGCGTAGAAGCGGGAGTTGAAGTCGAAGCCGCCCAGCTTTCCCTCGCGCAGCAGGACGGCGACGATGAACTCGATATTGGTGCCGGGGGCGTGGTGCCCGGTGTCGACCACGACCCGGGCCTTCTCTCCCAGCTTGAGGCAGTGTGCGTAGGCGGTGCCCCAGTCCGGCACGTCGGTGGTGTAGAAGGCGGGCTCGAACAGCTTGTACTCCAGCAGCAGCCGCCGGTTGTCGCCGAGCCGCGCGTACACGGCCGCCAGCGCCTCGGCGAGCCGGTCCTGCCGGGACCGGATGTCGTCCTGGCCGGGGTAGTTGGTGCCGTCCGCGAACCACAGCTTCAGATCGCGCGAGTCGGTGGCCTCCATGATGTCGGCGCACTCCAGCAGGTGGTCCAGTGCCTTGCGCCGGACGGCGGCGTCGGGATGGCACACACTGCCCAGCATGTAATCGTCGTCCTGGAACACATTGGCGTTGATCGCGCCGATCCGCAGGCCCTGCTCCTTGGCGTACTGCGCGAGCGCCGGGTAGTCGTCCACCCGGTCCCAGGGGATGTGGAGCGCGACCGTGGGCGCGACGCCGGTATGGCGATGGACCTGGGCGGCGTCGTCGAGTTTCTCCCGCGGGGTGCGGGGGACGCCCCGCTGGGCGAACACCTTGAACCGGGTGCCCGAGTTGGCGTACGCCCAGGATGCCGTCTCGACGGTCTGGTCCTTGAGTCGGGCCTTGACGGTCTGGAGGTCGGTTCGGTTCGGCACGGTCAGCCCTCCCGTACGACAAGCCCGGCTATGAATCGTTTCATCAAGGGAAAGCTAGAGAGCCCATCGGACAGCGTCAAGAGGTCAAGCAGGTTGATTCTTCGGGCACTTGCTCTCTCGGCCAGGCAGCGGAACAAGGCTATGCAGCCCCATTGACTGCGCACGGTCGACCCCTCTAGCTTCCGGTGGAAAGTTCGTTGAAACCTTTCATGGCATCAGGGGATGCCGGCCGCTCATGGTGAGGAGTCCCCATGTACCAGCCCGATACGGGCTCCACCCCCGTACTGGCGCTGAAGGACGTCTCCAAGTCCTTCGGCGCCGTGCGGACCTTGCAGAACGTCTCGCTGAGCGTGCTTCCCCACGAAGTCCACGCCCTCGCCGGGGAGAACGGGGCCGGCAAGTCGACCCTCATCAAGATCCTCGCCGGGGTGCACAGGCCCGACTCCGGCACGGTGCTGCTCGACGGCGCGCCGGTCGCCTTCCAGGGACCGGCCGACGCCCGGGAGGCGGGCATCGCGGTCATCTACCAGGAGCCCACGCTCTTCCCCGAACTCTCCGTCGCCGAGAACATCTTCATGGGCCGGCAGCCGCTGGGCGCGCTGCGCCGCATCGACCGCCGCGCCGTCCACGAGCAGACCGCCGCGCTGATGAGCCGGCTCGGCGTCGCCCTCGGACCCGGGCGACCCGCGCGCGGCCTGTCGATCGCCGACCAGCAGATCGTCGAGGTCGCCAAGGCCCTGTCCTTCGACGCCCGAGTCCTGATCATGGACGAGCCGACCGCCGCACTCACCACGAGCGAAACCGCGCGCCTCTTCGCCGTGGTGGAAGCACTGCGCAGGGAAGGCACCGCCGTCCTGTTCGTCTCCCACCGGCTCGAGGAGATCTTCCAGCTCTGCCAACGGGTCACCACACTGCGCGACGGCCGGCGCATCGCCTCCGAGCCGCTGGACGGCCTGACCGAGACCGATCTCGTACGGCGCATGGTCGGCCGCGACCTCGGCGAGCTGCACACTCGTCAGCGCGGCGCTGCGGGCCCCGTCGGTGAGACGGCGCTGTCCGTGCGCCGTCTCACCCGCGAAGGCACCTTCCGTGACGTCTCCTTCGACGTGCACAGGGGAGAGATCGTGGCGCTCGCCGGTCTGGTGGGCGCCGGCCGCAGCGAGGTGGTCCAGGCGGTCTTCGGCGTCGACCGGGCCGATGCCGGAGAGGTACAGGTCGCGGGGCGGAAGCTGCCCGCCGGATCGCCCACGGCCGCGATGGACGCCGGGCTCGCGCTCGTCCCCGAGGACCGCCGGCAGCGCGGTCTGGTGATGACGATGTCCATTGAGCGCAACGTCGCCCTGACCGGCCTCGACAGGCTGAGCAGGGGCGGTCTGGTGCGCCGGACGCTGGAGAGAGGGCGCGCCGCCGACTGGGCGGTGCGCCTCCGGCTGAAGTACAACAAGCTGTCCGACCCAGTCGGTGTGCTCTCCGGCGGCAACCAGCAGAAGGTCGTGCTCGCCAAGTGGCTGGCCACCGACCCGGCCGTCCTGATCGTCGACGAGCCCACGCGCGGCATCGACGTCGGCACCAAGGCCGAGGTGCACCGGCTGCTCTGCTCGCTCGCCGCCGACGGCCTCGCCGTGCTCATGGTCTCTTCCGATCTGCCCGAGGTCCTCGGTATCGCGGACCGCGTCCTCGTCATGCGCGAAGGCCGGCTCGTCGGTGAACTCCCCGGCCACGAGGCCACCGAGGAAACGGTCATGGCCGCCGCGACCGGCGTGCGCACCGACCCGACGCCCGTGCCCGGTGCCGACGAGAAGAGCCCCGCATGACGACCGCACTCGACAAACCGCCCAGCGCACCCGTGCGGCCCGTCCGCAGGACCCGCTCCCTCGCCGAGACGGCTCTCGAGGCCCGGGAGCTGAGCATCGGCGCGGCTCTGCTGATGCTGATCGCCGCGACCTGGCTCGCCAACCCCGCCTTCCTCGACGACCAGGGCGTCAAGGACCTGCTGCTCAACTCCTCGATCCTGGTGCTGCTCGCCGTCGGCCAGTCCGTCGTGGTCATCACCCGCAACATCGACCTCTCCGTCGGTTCCGTCGTGGGACTCAGCGCGTTCGCCTGCGGCCGCTTCGTCTCCGGCACCGACCACAGCGCACTCACCGTGCTGCTGCTGGGCACCGCGCTGGGAGTGGTGTGCGGGCTGGTGAGCGGCGCTCTGGTCAGCTTCGGACGCGTCCCGGCCCTCGTCGTCACTCTCGGCATGCTGTACGTCATCCAGGGGCTCGGCCACGCCTGGGCGGAAGGCGAGCAGATCAACGCCGCCGACATCCCGGGCGGTGTTCTCTCCCTCGGCAGCGGATCGGTCCTCGGCGTCCCCTACCTCCCGCTGATCTCCGCCGCCGTCCTCGCGGGCACCGCGTACCACCTCCGTACCTACCGCAGCGGCCGGGAGCTGTACGCCATCGGATCCAGCCCGGAGGCCGCCCGGCTCGCCGGCGTCCCGATACGCCGCCGCATCCTGGCCGCGTACGCCTTCTCCGGCGCGGTGGCCGGTTTCGCGGGCGCGCTCTGGCTCGCCCGTTTCGGCACCGTCGTCGCGGGCGCGGCCAACGGCTGGGAACTGACCGTCGTCAGCGCCGTCGTGGTCGGCGGCGTCGCCATCACCGGCGGCACCGGCACCGTCTGGGGCACGGCGCTCGGCGCCCTGCTGCTCACCACCATCGGGAGCGCCCTGGTCGTGCTGAAGGTGAACTCCTTCTGGCAGCAGGCGATCACGGGGGTACTGCTGCTCCTGGCCATCACCACCGACCGCATCGTGCAGGTGCGTACCACTCGCGCCCTGAGGAAGAGGAACCGGTGATGAGCAGGTTTGCCACGTACCTTCGCTGGGACACCGCCGTGGGTGTCCTGCTCGTCGCCGTCTTCCTCGCAGGCGCCGGTTCCACCGACGGCTTCGCCGGCACCGCGAACCTCGCCGGCGCACTGAACGACGCCGCCGAAGTCGCGCTGATCGCACTGCCGATGACACTGCTGGTCGTCGCGGGCCAGGTAGATCTGTCGGTCGCCTCGATGCTCGGCCTGTCCAGCGCGCTGGCCGGGTCGCTGTGGGACGCGGGCTGGGCCTTCGAACTGATCGTGCCCGTCTGCCTGTTGGCGGGGACGCTCGGCGGACTGCTCAACGGCTGGCTGGTCACCCGGATCGGGCTGCCCTCGCTCGCCGTGACCATCGGAACCCTCACCCTCTACCGGGGCCTCGCCTCCGTCACCCTCGGCGACAAGGCCGTGGCGGACTTCCCGGAGACGTACGCGCAGTGGGCCAGGTACACCGAGACGGTGCCGGGCACCTTCGTCCCCTATCCCGTCGCGCTGTTCGCCGTGCTGGCCGTCATCACGGCCGTCGTCCTCCACTGCACCGGTCTCGGGCGCTCGTTGTTCGCGATCGGCGCGCAGGAGGAGGCCGCGCACTTCGCCGGTGTCCGCGTCAAGCGGATCAAGCTGGCGCTGTTCGTGGTCTCGGGTCTGGTCGCCTCGTTCGCGGGCATCGTGTACACGCTCCGCTACGGAAGTTCCCGCGCTGACAACGGTGTCGGACTCGAACTCGTGGTCATCGCCTCGGTCCTGCTCGGCGGCGCCGACTTCGACGGCGGCAGGGGCACTCTCGGCGGCACGGTCGCCGGCGTGCTGCTGATCGGCCTGCTGGGCAACCTCCTCACCCTCAACGACGTGTCCGGCGAGATCCAGGTGATCGTCACCGGTCTGCTGCTCGTCGCGTCCGTACTCACCCCGAGAGTCATCGACTCGATCGGCGAACGCCGCGGCCGGCGCGCCGCCCGCGTCCCCGCGAAGTGACCCCCGACCCGCATCCCCGTACTCCTGAAAGGCACCCGTCATGCACCTCCCTGACCTCGCCGCACTCAGGCGCAGCCGCACCGTCGCGGCAACGGCTGCCGTCTGCGCCCTCGCCATGGCCGTAGCCGGCTGCTCGGGCACCACCAAGGAGTCCGCGAAGGACGGCACCGACCAGAACAATGCCGGTGCGAAGGCCGACCCCGACGCCTCGATCAAGAAGGGGCTGAAGATCGCCTTCCTGCCTAAACAGATCAACAACCCCTACTTCACGATCCTGGACGACTCCGGGATCGCCGCGGCCAAGGAGCTGGGCGCCACCGCCAAGGAGGTCGGCTCGTCCGACGCCAAGGCGTCCTCACAGGTCTCGTACATCAACACCCTCGTCCAGCAGCGCCAGGACGCCATCCTGATCGCCGCCAACGACCCGAACGCCGTCTGCGGTCCGCTGAAGACCGCCAGGCAGCAGCAGATCAAGATCGTCACCTACGACTCGGACACCGGCAAGGACTGCCGCGATCTGTTCGTCAACCAGGCGAGTTCGGAACAGATCGGCCGCAGCCAGGTCCAAAGCATCGCCGAGCAGCTCGGCCACAAGGGCGAGATAGCGGTGCTCTCCGCGACGCAGAACGCGACCAACCAGAACACCTGGATCGGGTTCATGAAGGACGAGTTGAAGAAGCCCGAGTACCGGAACATGAAGCTGGTCACCGTCGCCTACGGCGACGACAACGACCAGAAGTCCTTCCAGGAGACTCAGGGCCTGCTCAAGGCCTACCCGAACCTCAAGGGCATCATCTCGCCGACCAGCGTGGGCATCGCCGCCGCGGCCCGCTACATCAGCGGTTCCTCGTACAAGGGCAAGGTCGTGCTGAACGGGCTCGGAACCCCCAATCAGATGCGGGCCTACGTGAAGAACGGCACCGTCGAGCAGTTCGCGCTCTGGGACCCGAAGAAGCTCGGCCGGCTCGGCGCGCACGCGGCAGCGGCACTCGCCTCCGGCCGGATCACCGGTGCGCAGGGCGAGAAGTTCATTGCCGGCGACCTCGGCGAATACACGATCGGCAAGGACGGGGAAGTCGTCCTCGGTCCGCCGACGGTCTTCGACCGGAACAACATCGACGACTTCGACTTCTGATGGCCGCAGGCATGGCCACGGGTAGGGTTCCGACCACAGTGGAGCGGGTGGAGGTCACGGCCTGATGGGGCAGTCGGTGGGTATCAAGGACGTCGCCCGCGAGGCCGGAGTGTCGGTGGGCACCGTCTCGAACGTGATCAACCGTCCCGAGTCGGTCGCCGAGGCGACCCGGATCAGGGTCCTGTCCACGATCGACCGGCTCGGCTACATCCGCAGCGAGTCCGCACGGCAGCTGCGGGCGGGCCACAGCCGGATCATCGCGGTCCTCGTGCTCGACATGACGAACCCCTTCTTCGTGGATGTCGCTTCCGGTGCCGAGCGGGTGGCCCGGGAGTCCGGGCTCGGCGTCATGCTCTGCAACAGCGCGCAGAGCAGTGACGAAGAGGCCGAGTATCTGGGGCTGTTCAGCGAGCAGCGGGTGCGCGGGGTGCTGGTGACCCCGGCGGATTCGACCGGCCGCAATCTGCAGGCGTTCCGGCGTCAGGGGATTCCGTTCGTCTTCGTGGACCGGGTGGTGCCCAGCGCCGAGGCCTGTTCGGTGTCGGTCGACGACGTCGCCGGAGGCGCACTCGCCGGACGCCATCTGCTGGAGCAGGGGCATGACCGGATCGTGTACGTGAGCGGTCCGCTGCGGCTCGCCCAGTGCCACGACCGGCGCACGGGAGTCCTCGACTCGCTGCGGGAGGCGGGGCTGCCGGAGGACCGGCTGCAGGTGCTGGAGGAGAAGCGACTCGACGTGGCGGCCGGCCGGGACGCCGGTGCCCGGCTGCTCGGTCTGTCCCCCCGCCCCACCGCGGTGTTCTGCGCGAACGACCTGCTGGCACTCGGCGTCCTGCAGACACTGTTCGCCGCGGGTGTGAGCGTCCCCGACGACATCGCCCTCGTCGGCTACGACGACATCGAGTTCGCCTCCGCGGCCGCCGTGCCACTCACCTCCGTACGCCAGCCGGCCGCCCGCATGGGACGCCTCGCGGCCGAGCTCCTGATCGAGGAGACCGGAGAGTCCGCCGTGGACCACCGCCATCAGCGGATAGTCCTCCAACCCGAACTGATCGTCAGAAGTTCCTCTCTCGCGAAGCCCGCGCGCCGGGTCCGCTGACCCGGAACCGATCACGTCACCTCACCTCTTTCACGCTCCACCCCACACAGAGAGCGATGAGCCATGAGCCGAAGCTGGAACCGTCGTGCCTTCGTTCGCGCCGCCGCGGCAACAGCGGCGGGGGCGACGGCAGCGTACGCAACCGCCGGAAGCGCTGCTGCAGACACCCCCCGCCCTCCCGGGCGGGGAGCCGGCCGGCTCCGCGTCGAGCGGACCACTGTCGAATACGCGGAGAATCTCCTGGGCACCGATGTCACCGCACCCCGTCTGAGCTGGGAACTGTCTGCCGACGGTCAGGGGGCGCGGCAGCGCGCGTACCAGGTGCGTGTGGCCACCGACCCCGATGACCTGAGCCGTCGTCCGCTCTGGGACTCGGGCCGTGTCGACTCCGGCCGTACGGTGGGCATCCCCTACGAGGGCCCCGCGCTGCGCGACCGTACCCGCTGCCACTGGCAGGTCCGCGTCTGGGACGAGCAGGACCGCGCCTCCGCCTGGAGCGCCGTGCGCTGGTGGGAGACCGCGCTGCCCGCAGGTGGCTGGCAGGCCCGCTGGATCGGCGCGGACGCGCCGCCGGCGCCGCCCGGCTTCGACGGCACGTTATGGATCTGGTCGCCCGGCCCGCCCGTCCAGAGCACGCCGCTCGGACCTCGCTGGTTCCGGGCCGCACTCGAACTGCCCGCCGGTGCCACCGTCACCCGGGCCCGGGTGACGGTCACCGCCGACGACGACTTCACGCTGTACCTGGGCGGACAGCAGGTGGTTCACCAGCCGGTGAGCACGGACAGCTGGCGCATCGGACACACGGCCGATGTCACCGAGCAGGTCCGCACGGCGGGCAGCCGCATCGTGCTGGCCGCGGTGGCCACCAACCGGGGCAGCGAGGTCAACCCTGCCGGGCTGCTGCTCCGGCTCGACGTGGAGACGAGCGCAGGCCGCCACCAGCTCGTCACCGGCGAGGGATGGCGGGCCTCCACGACCGAACAGGACGGCTGGCAGCGGCCGGAGCACGACGACAGCGCGTGGCCCGTGGCCGCCGTTGTCGCACCGTACGGCGAGGGGCCCTGGGGCCGGGGCGTCAGTACCGGCACACCGGAACTGCCCGCGCCGCTGCTGCGCCGGGAGTTCACCGTGGGCAAGCCGGTCACCCGCGCCCGCCTCTACATCAGCGGACTGGCCTACTACGACGCGGAGATCAACGGCCGACGGATCGGCCGGCAGGTCCTCGACCCCGGCTTCACCGACTACGACGAGACGGTCCTGTACGCCGTCCACGACGTCACCGACCGGATCGAGCAGGGAACCAACGCGATCGGCATCACCCTCGGCCGCGGCTTCTTCGGCATGACCACCCCGAACGTGTGGAACTGGCACACCCCGCCCTGGCACGGCGAGCCCCGGCTCCTCGCCCAGCTGGAGATCCACCACCCCGACGGCACACGGACCACCGTTGCGAGCGGCCCCGACTGGCGCCTCACCGAAGGCCCGACACTCATCAACTCCCTCTACGCGGGCGAGACCTACGACGCACGGCAGGCGCCGCACGGCTGGACCCGGTCGGGCTTCGACGACAGCCGCTGGCGGGCGGCAGCCGTGCAGAGCGCGCCGAAGGGAACCGTGCGGGCCCAGCCGCACGACCCCATAGAGATCATCGAGACCGTCCGCCCCACCGCCGTCCGCGAACTGAGCGCGGGTGTGTACGTCGTGGACATGGGACGCACCCTGGCGGGCTGGACCCGGCTCACCGTCACCGCCGGCGCCGGTACCACCATCCGTCTGGTGCACGGCGAAAAGCTCAAGGCCGACGGCAGCGTGCAGGCCGAGACGGGCCATGTGCCGGGGCGCTTCCAGACGGACGAGTACGTGTGCGCGGGAGGCGGCAACGAGGTCTGGGAGCCCAGGTTCTCGTACAAGGGCTTCCGCTACGTCCAGGTCAGCGGGCTGCCGGGGCGTCCCGCACCCGAGCACGTACTCGGCCGGGTGGTGCACACCCGGGTCGGCGAGGTGAGCGAGTTCCGCTGCTCCGAGCCGTTCTACGAACGGCTCGACCGGGCGATGAGGCGCACCGTGCTCAACAACCTGCACGGCATCCCGACCGACACCCCGAAGTTCGAGAAGAACGGGTGGACCGGCGATGCCCAACTCGGCGCGCCTGTCATGGCGTACACCTTCGGAATCCACCGCTTCCTGTCCAAGTGGCTCGGTGACCTGGCGGACAGCCAACTCACCGACGGGCATCTCCCGGTCATCGTGCCCAGCGGCGGCTGGGGTTACAACGACCTGGGCCCGTCGCCGGAGTGGACGACCGTGTATCCCTTCGTGATCCGGGAGATGTACCGCGTGTACGGCGACGACCGTCTCGCCCGGGACCACTGGCCGACGCTCACCCGCTATCTCGACTGGGAGATCTCCCGGCTGCGGGACGGTCTCGCGGTCACCGCGCTGGGTGACTGGGTGCCGCCCGGCTACCCCGGCGGCATCCCTCCAGAGGACACCCGGCTGACCGCCACCGCCTATCTGTACCGGGCGCTCGTGCACACCGCGGAGATGGGCGACATCCTCGGTGAGAACGGGACCGCGGACCGCTACCGCGAGCAGGCCGGGAAGCTGAAGGAGGCCTTCAACGCGGCCTTCCTCGATCCGGCATCCGGTCACTACCGCACCGCCAAGGACCCCGGCTACCGGCAGACCAGCAACGCGATCCCCCTGGCGTTCGGCCTCGCGCCCGCGTCCGCCCGCGCGCGTGTCGCCCAGAGCCTCGTCGACGACGTGACCGCCCGCGGCAACCACCTCAACACCGGTGCGCTGGGCACCAGCGTGCTGCTCCCGGCCCTGTCCGCCGAGGGGTACCCGGACGTCGCCCACGCCATCGCCACCCAGCGGACCTATCCGAGCTGGGGCTACTGGTTCGACCACGGCGCCGACACCATGTGGGAGATGTGGGAACTCGACTCACGCTCGCGCGACCACTACTTCCTGGGCACGGTCACGCAGTGGCTCTACGAGAACGTGGCTGGTCTGCGCCCCGGTGACGCGGGCTACCGCACTTTCACCGTGCGCCCCGACGCCCGTACGGGAGTCGACTGGGCGCGCACATCGATCCGTACGGTCCGGGGCCGTGCGTCCGTCGACTGGGCGCGCTCCGGGGGCCGTCTGCGTCTTGTGGTCGAGGTCCCGGTGGGCACCGAGGCCGAGGTCCATGTCCCGGCGGCCCGTCGGGCGGACACGACCGCGGCGCGCGGGGCGGCCTATGTGCGGGCCGAGCGAGGTCATGTCGTCTACCGCGTGCCGCACGGCAGGTGGGAGTTCACCGGGACGCCGTGACCAGTGGTTGAGGGAGCACCGCGACGCCCCGGCCCGCCGGGTCCGGAGACGTTGCCCTCCGGCCGCTCGGCGGTCCGGGCCCGCGACCTCCGTGCCTGGCAAAGCCGACGCTCAAGGCGGAGGTCGCCGACCTGACCCAGACCCTGGGCGAGGTCGCAGTCGGGTTGAAAGGGGCTCCGCGATCACGGGCTCGGACGGCGCGAAGGCGGCCTGACCTCAAATATCCACCTGGCCTGTGACAGGCCGTCCGCCCCCTGGCCGCCGTGTTCACCGGCGGCCTAACCGCGATAGGTCTCCAGCAGCCGCAGCCAGACCTCGCTGATCGTGGGGAACGCCGGAACGGCGTGCCACAACCGGTCGATGGGCACCTCGCCCGCGACCGCGATCGTCGCCGAGTGCACCAGTTCACCGACCGAGGCCCCGACGAACGTCACGCCGAGCAGGACCTCGCGGTCCAGGTCGACGACCATGCGCGCGTGCCCGCGGTAGCCCTCCGCGTACAGTCCGGCGCCGGACACCGAGCCGAGGTCGTAGTCGACGGCGCGTACGCGGTGGCCGGCGCGCTCGGCCTCGGCGAGCGAGAGGCCCACAGCGGCCGCTTCGGGGTCGCTGAAAACGACCTGGGGCACGGCAAGGCGGTCGGCGGTCGCGCTGTGCGCACCCCAGCGGTCGGTCTCCAGCAGCGGTACGTGCTGGGCCCTCGCCGCGATGGCGGCACCCGCGATACGTGCCTGGTACTTGCCCTGATGCGTCAGCAGGGCACGGTGGTTGGCGTCGCCGACGGCGTAGAGCCAGTTCGTTCCCTCGACGCGGCAGCTGTCGTCGACGGTGAGCCAGGAGCCGTCCTTCATGCCGACCGACTCCAGCCCGAGGTCGTCGGTGCGCGGCGCGCGGCCGGTCGCGAAGAGCACCTCGTCCGCCTCGATGCTGCTGCCGTCCTCCAGCACCAGGGTGACAGGGCCGGTGCCGCCGCCCGGGCGGTCGACGGCCGCCACCGATGTGCCGAGCCGTACGTCGGCACCCGCCTCCTTCAGCGCCTCGACGACGTACTCGCCGACGAACGGCTCCATGCGCGGCAGCACGCCGTCGCCACGGACGAGGAGGGTCACCTGTGAGCCGAGCGCCTGCCAGGCCGTGGCCATCTCCACCCCGACCACTCCGCCGCCCACGATCGCGAGCCGCCCGGGGACGTGGCGTGCGCTGGTGGCCTCGCGGCTCGTCCAAGCCCGCGCGCCGGCGAGGCCCGGGATGCCGGGCAGCACCGCACGGCTGCCGGTGGCGACGACCACGGCGTGCCGAGCACTCAGCAGGTGGTGTTCGCCCTCGGCCCCGTCGACGACGACGGACTTCGGGCCGTGCAGTCGTCCGTGGCCGCGGTAGACACGGGCTCCGATCGAGTCGAGCCAGTCCACCTGCCCGTCGTCCTTCCAGTCGCCGACCCTCTCGTCCCGCCGGGCGAACACGGCCTCGGCGTCCAGGGGCCCCTGCACCGCGGCACTGATCCCGGGAACTTTCCGGGCGTCGGCGCGGGCGAGGGCGGGACGCAGGAGCGCCTTGCTGGGAACGCAGGCCCAGTACGAGCATTCGCCACCGATCAGTTCGCTCTCGACCACCGCGGTGCTCAGGCCCGCCGCCCTGGTCCGGTCGGCCACGTTCTCCCCCACGGGGCCGGCTCCGAGCACTACGACGTCGTACTCCACAGCTTGGGTCATAGAGTCAGTCTGGTGCTGGGTGTGCCTCCTGGCCACATGGGCAGGGGCAGGAATAGCACGGCCCCGGGCACCGTTGTGCGGGGCGAGTCCACCGGACATCAGGAAGAGGTACACAGGCCATGAGCACGCTTGAGCTCACCAAGGAAAACTTCGATCAGGTCGTCACCGACAACGACTTCATCCTGATCGATTTCTGGGCTTCCTGGTGTGGCCCCTGCCGTCAGTTCGCCCCGGTCTACGAGGGCGCATCGGAGCGGCACCCCGACCTCGTCTTCGCCAAGGTCGACACCGAGGCGCAGCAGGAACTGGCCGCGGCCTTCGAGATCCGTTCCATCCCGACGCTGATGATCGTCCGTGACAACGTGGCGGTCTTCGCGCAGCCGGGCGCGCTGCCGGAGACCGCGCTGGAGGACGTCATCGGCCAGGCGCGAGCGCTGGACATGGACGAGGTCCGCAAGTCGATCGAGAGCGCGCAGCAGAGCAGCGCGGCGGAGCCGGGCGGTCCTGCCGGGGCCTGACCCTCTTTCGGTACAGGAACGGCCGGGGCGACGAGAGCGGGTGGCTCACCCGCCGTGCGCCCCGGCCGTCGTGCGTGCCGAGAGGCGTCAGCGTTCCAGGACGAGGGCGAGGCCCTGCCCCACGCCGATGCACAGCGCCGCGACGCCCGTGCCGGAGCCCGCGGCCGCCAACTGGTGCGCGACCGCGCCCGCGAGACGGGCACCCGACGCACCGAGCGGGTGGCCGATGGCGATGGCGCCGCCCCGCGGGTTGACGACCGCCGGATCCAGTTCCGGCCATTCGGCGAGGCAGCCCAGTGACTGCGCCGCGAATGCCTCGTTCAGTTCGAACGTCGTCAGATCGCCGAACGACCTGTCCGCCTTGGCCAGCGCCCGCTGCACCGCCTCGACCGGTCCCAGCCCGAACAGCTGGGGCTCGATCCCGGTGACAGCGGATGCGCGGATCCTCGCCAGCGGCTCCCTGCCGGTCGCCCGCAGTCCCTCGTCGTCGACGAGGAGCAGCGCGGCGGCGCCGTCGTTGAGGGGGGAGGCGTTGCCGGCTGTCACGGTGCCATCGGTGCGGAACGACGGCTTCAGCTTGGCGAGCGCCTCCATCGAGGTGCTGTCGCGGATGCATTCGTCGCGCGCGAGTTCCACACCGTCGTGGGCCACGACCTCGCCGTCGTAGAGCCCCTTGGCCCATGCCTCGGCTGCCTTGCGGTGGCTGGCGAGCGCGAAGGCGTCCTGCTGCTCGCGGCCGATCCCGTGCTTGTCGGCGACCAGCTCGGCGCCCTCGCCGAGCTGCACCGTCCACTCGGCGGGCATGCGCGGGTTGGTCATCCGCCAGCCCAGCGTGGTCGAGTGCAACTGCTGGTGACCGGCGGGGAACGCACGTTCGGGCTTCTGCAGCACCCACGGCGCACGCGACATCGACTCGACGCCGCCGGCCAGCGCGATCGAGGCGTCGCCGAGCGCGATGGCCCGGGCGGCCTGGATGACCGCCTCCAGCCCGGAGCCGCACAGCCGGTTCACGGTCACGCCCGGCACGCTCACGGGCAGTCCCGCCAGGAGCACCGCCATGCGGGCGACATCGCGGTTGTCCTCGCCGGCGCCGTTCGCGTCGCCGAAGACGACGTCGTCGATGCGGGCGGGGTCGAGTTCCGGTGTGCGGTCGACGAGCGCCTTGACGACGTGGGCGGCGAGGTCGTCGGGGCGTACGGAGGACAGCGCGCCCCCGAACTTTCCGATCGGCGTGCGAACGGCGTCGACGATGTAGACGTCGCGGATGCTCATCGAATCTCTCCCGGGCCAGGACCGTCGTTCGTCCGGTGAACGATGGTCCACAATCGAGTCGCCCGAGTCTGTGCCGGGCACCGCCGACTGTCAACGGCCGCCTGCCCGGGCGGCCGGCTCTCACACGTCCGTGGCCTCCACGACCCGCACCGTCAGGCCGTAGCCCAGTTCGGCGCCGTCCACCAGCAGTGCCTCCACCGTGCGCGTCTCCGGGTCGATGTCGGCCTCCACCCCGTCGCCGACGTAGCGCGGATAGCCCGATGCCCCGCGCGCCCCGGTGGCGTCCACGACCGCGGAGCGGATGACGCCCTCGGACGCGGTGACCGGGTCGACGCCCTCGGCATGCTCGGGGAGGACCAGGATCCCGAAACGCTGCGGTTGAATGCTCATGGAGGCGACGCTAGACACCCACCGCCGCGCCCGCATGTCGTCGGCCGCGGCCCGCGGCCCCGCCGGCGGCCCCGGGGGTCAGCTGGACTCGCGGTGCACGGGGCGGGCGGCCATCAGTTCGCCCGGTTCGGGCCGGGCACCGGGTTCGCGCACCACATGGTCCACCAGCTCGGCGAGACTGCGACCGCTGATCATGTCGATGCGCACTGTGCTCAGCCGGGGCCTCAGCAGTCTGCCGAGCAGCAGATCGTCCGCGCCGACCACCGCGGTCTCACCGGGCACGTCAAGCCCTTCGTCCTGGAGGGCGCGCATGAGCAGCATCGCGTACTCGTCGTCGTACGCGTAGACGGCGTCCAGTCCGAGCGCGCGCCAGCCCGCCGCGAGGGATTTCGCCGACTCCTCCTCGTACGCCATCGTCAGGGGCACGACGCGCGCGCCGGTGCCGTCGGCTGCCGCCCGAGCGCCTGCGAGACGGGGCTCGGCGAACGGCTCGAGGGCCGGTTCCGCCGGCATGATCACGCCGATCGCACGCCGGCCGCGCCGGATCAGATGACCGACGGCGCATCCGCCGATCGCACTCTGGTCCATGACGAGGGAATACGCGCCCTCGACGGGGCGCCGGCCGATGGTGACGACGGCCCTGGCCCCGGAGCGCCGGAGCACGTGCACGCCGCCGGCCGTCGGCTCCGTCCCGCCGAGGCAGACGACTGCCACGGGCCGCAACTCGGCCCAGGCGCGGGCGGCTTCGTCCTTGTCGAGCCCGAGACTGCCGTACTGGACGACGGTGTAGTCGAGGTGCCGCAGCGCGCCCTGGAACTCGTCGAGGAAGCGGCGGGAGTGCGTGCCGAGCGGCAGATGCGCGGTGGGGAGCAGAACGGTGCGCGTGTGGCCGGCGCGCAGGCTGCGGGCCGCGGCATGAGGTACGTAGCCCAGCTCCTCGGCGGCCGTGCGAACACGGGTCCGGGTGGGTTCGCTGATGCGTACCGACGCCGTGTTGTTGAGGACGTAGGAGACGGTGGCCCGGGACACTCCCGCCCTCCGGGCGACATCGGCACTGGTCGGGGCGGAGCGTTCCACGGGCAGTTCGGGTGACTGGCTCATCGCCCGCGTCATCCTTCCAGAGCGGCCCTGTGGCGACTGAGGGCGATGGCCGGAAACATCCCGCCGCCGCGGGCGACGGTAAGTCGCCCTCGGGGCCCTGGTGTTGAAGATCGGCGGCCAAGGGGCCGGGTCGGGTGGAGTGTTTCGGGCACGCGGGCAGGGGCGCCGTACGTCGTGCACCGCGGCGCCCGCACGGGACGTACCGCGAGAGGCGGCAGGAGGGCAGCGGACCGTCGTCGCCGGATGGCTGGATCCGGCGGGCGGTGGGACTCTACGGTGGGCCGGTGACGATCTCCTTCCGCCCCGACGGCTCCCCCGGTTCACCCTCCCCTCGCGGCCGCGGCGGCCCGTCGGCCACCGCCGAGGCCGATCCGGTCGAGGTCGGCCGGGTCCGCACCTCCTACGCACCGGACCGCGACGGCGATCCGGATCCCGGCGAGATCGTGTGGACCTGGGTGCCGTTCGAGGAGAACGACGGACGGGGCAAGGACCGGCCGGTGCTGGTGGTGGCCAGGGAGGCGGCGGGGACGCTGCTCGCCGTGCAACTGTCCAGCAAGCGGCATGACGACGACCGCGAATGGGTCGCGATCGGCGCGGGCCCCTGGGACAGCGCCGGGCGCGAGTCGTGGGTGGATCTGGACCGGGTGCTGCGCGTCCACGAGGACGGTATGCGCCGTGAGGCGTGCGCCCTGGACCGGCCGCGTTTCGACCGGGTGGTGCGGCGGCTGCGGGAGCTCTACGGCTGGAACTGACGCGTCGGCCCCGGCAGCCCCGCGAGAACCGTACGGAACGCGCCCAGCGTCGTCCGGGACGCCGTGCGGTCCAGCACGGCGAACACGACCTCGTCGAAGTGGCCCGCGAACCGTCCGCCGGCCGCCAGCAGACCGCGGAAGGCCCCGGCGACCTCCGCCGGGTCGTTGCGGAACACTCCGCAGCCCCACGCGCCGAGTACGAGGCGGCGGTGACCGCCCGCGGCCGCGGTCTGAAGGACCCGCTCGGCGCGGGCGGCGAGCGCTGCCGGGATGCGGTGCGCCTCGTGCGGCGTGCGGCGGGTGATCACGCCCGCGTTCGGTGCGGGCGAGGTGAGGAACGTGGCCCGGTACGGCACCTCCAGGAGGCGTCCGCGGTCGTCGCGGAAGACCGGGACGCCGGGCGAAAGGATGACCCGGTCGGAGTAGAACGGGCTGCGGTCCTCCCGGTGGTGCGCGTAGTACGCGGGCGCCTGCAGCAGCGTGGTGTACAGGGCGGAGGCCCGGCACAGGGCCTCCTCCTGGGCCTGGGCACCGTTCAGGTAGCCGCCGCCGGGATTGCGCGCGGAGGCGAAGTTGAGTACGGCCACGGACCCGGTGTCTGCCGCGGTCATCCGGCGGGCGGCCTCGGTGCTGGACTCGCCCGTCACGTCGAAGACGGTGGTACGGCCGGTGTCCGGTGCGACCTGGACGGGGTCGGGCCCGTACAGCCGGGTGCCGGTCCGCGCCGCGGTGATCGCCTCTTCCAGTCGGACCTCACGGCCGTCCGGAAGCCGGTACATCCCGGCCGCCACGATCTCCTCGTTCTGCTTCGCGATCCCCCGCAGTCGTGCACTCATGGCCGACATGCTCGTTGAGCGGCGTCGGCACCGGCAACCGTATTTCCGCTCCTCAGGGGCACCCTTGTGCGAAGCGGCAGCGGTGGCCTTAGGTTTACAGAGTCCCTTCGACAGGAGGAGTCGATCATGCACCCGCCAGATACCGGCGACTTCGGGTCACCGATATCCGAGGACGAAGCCGAGGACCTGCTTCGATGTATCTGCTTCAAGACGGGTCCACCACGCACCGTGGGCGTGGAGCTGGAATGGCTCGTCCATGATCTCGACCGGCCCCGGACACCCGTACCACCGGAACGCCTCGCGGTGGCGTTCGACCGGGTACGCGCCCTGCCGCTTACCTCGGCCCTGACCTTCGAGCCGGGTGGTCAGCTGGAGCTCAGCTCGGCTCCCGCCGCGACGCTGATGGAGTGCATCGACTCCACCGCAACCGATCTGCAGGCCGTGCGAACAGCACTGCGCACGGAAGGTCTGACCACGGCGGGATTCGGTCTCGACCCCTGGAATCCGCCCCGCAGGCTGCTGCACGAGCCCCGCTACGACGCCATGGAACGGTATCTGGACCGTTCCGGCCCCGCCGGGCGCGCGATGATGTGCACCTCGGCGTCCATCCAGGTCTGCCTGGACGCGGGCGAGGAGGAACCCGGCCCGCTCGGACACGCACGCCGCTGGCGGCTCGCCCACCTCCTGGGGGCCGTCCTCCTCGCGGCATTCGCCAACTCCCCTGCCCGCGAGGGCCGTCGCACGGGCTGGCGCTCGACGCGGCAGGCCGTATGGGCCGCCCTCGACCCCGTACGCCCGATGGCTCCCGACCCGGCCGGGGAGCCCCGCGCGGCCTGGGCCGCGCACGCGCTGGACGCGCCGGTGATGTGCGTGCGCCGCGCGGAAGGGGCCTGGGACACCCCGGACGGGCTCACGTTCCGGCAGTGGCTGCGGGCGAAGACTTCGCGGCCCACGAGGGGCGACCTCGACTACCACCTGACCACGCTCTTCCCACCGGTACGGCCGCGGGGCCATCTGGAGCTGCGCATGCTCGACGCGCAGCACGGCGAGGACACCTGGATGGTGCCGGTCGCCGTCACCACGGCCCTGTTCGACGACCCCGAGGCCGCCGAGACGGTGTACCGGGCGGTCAAACCCCTCGGCGAGTACGCCGGTTCGGCGCCCGCGCCGCGCAATCCGCTGTGGGTGGCCGCCGCCCGGCACGGTCTGGGCGACCCCGAACTGCACAGCGCGGCGATCGTCTGCTTCGCCGTCGCGCTGGAGGCGCTGGACCGTATCGGTGCGCCGGCGGCCCTTATCGAGCGCGTCGCCGCCTTCAACGAGCGCCATGTACTGCGGGGCCGCTGTCCCGCCGACGATCTGCGCATCCCCTCCGTGGCCAAGGAGCCTGCGACATGACCGACGACCTGCGCAAGCGCGCCCTTGATGCGCTGATCACCGCCCGTACCCGCACCGCTGCCCTCACGTCATGCGTCGACGACGGTGAACTGACGGCACAGCACTCGCCGTTGATGTCGCCGCTGGTGTGGGACCTGGCCCACATCGGCAACCAGGAGGAGCAGTGGCTGCTGCGGACGGTCGGCGGAATCGAAGCGCTGCGCCCCGAGATCGACTCCGTCTACGACGCCTTCGAGCATCCGCGTGCGGCGCGGCCGACGCTGCCGCTGCTGGCGCCGGCCGAGGCGCGTGTCTACGCATCCGACGTACGCGGCCGGGTGCTCGACATCCTGGAACGCACATCGTTCGAGGGCACCCCCCTCGTCGACGCGGGCTTCGCGTTCGGCATGATCGCCCAGCACGAACAGCAGCACGACGAGACGATGCTGATCACTCATCAGCTGCGCCGGGGGCCGGCGGCGCTGACCGCGCCGGAGCCGCCCGTCCATCCGGTGGGTCCGCTGCCTGCCGAAGTCCTGGTGCCGGGCGGCCCGTTCACGATGGGCACGTCGACGGAGCCGTGGGCGCTGGACAACGAACGCCCGGCGCACCAGCAGGACGTGCCCGGCTTCTGGATCGACACCGTGCCCGTGACGTGCGGCGCCTATCAGGCGTTCATCGACGACGGCGGCTACACGGAGCGGCGGTGGTGGGCCGAGGACGGCTGGGACCAGATCCGGGCCCACGACATCGGTGCGCCCCTGTTCTGGCGGCGTGAGGGCAACGTGTGGCTGCGGCGTCGTTTCGGGGTCACCGAGGAAGTCCCCGCCGACGAGCCGGTGCTGCACGTCAGCTGGTACGAGGCCGACGCCTACGCGCGCTGGGCGGGCCGGCGTCTGCCGACCGAGGCCGAGTGGGAGAAGGCGGCGCGGCACGATCCCGGGTCGGGACGGTCCCGGCGCTACCCGTGGGGTGACGCCGACCCGGAGCCGGAGCACGCGAACCTCGGCCAGCGCCATCTGCGGCCCGCACGGGCCGGCAACTACCCGGAGGGCGCGTCGCCCCTCGGGGTGCGGCAGTTGATCGGCGACGTGTGGGAGTGGACGTCGAGCGACTTCCTGCCGTACCCGGGCTTCGCCGCCTTCCCCTACCGCGAGTACTCCGAGGTGTTCTTCGGCAGCGCGCACAAGGTGCTGCGCGGCGGCTCGTTCGCCGTCGACCCGGTGGCCTGCCGGGGCACGTTCCGCAACTGGGACCTGCCGGTGCGCCGGCAGATCTTCTCCGGCTTCCGCACCGCCCGGGACGCCGAGGTGCACCCGCAGGGACCGGCCTGATGTGCCGCCATCTCGCGTATCTCGGACCGGACGAGCCGCTCGGCACGGTGCTCGTGGAACCGGAGCACTCGCTGGTGCGCCAGTCCTGGGCACCGCGGCGGCAGCGGTACGGCACGGTCAACGCGGACGGTTTCGGTGTCGGCTGGTACGCGGACGGTGACCCGGTGCCCGCCCGCTACCGGCGTGCCGGACCCGTGTGGGCCGACCAGTCCTTCGCCGATGTCGCACGCGTCGTACGCAGCAGCGCGTTCCTCGGGGCTGTGCGCGACGCCACCGAGGCCGGGGCCGACGACGAGGCGGCGGCCGCGCCGTTCGCGTCCGGGCACTGGCTGTTCAGCCACAACGGTGCGGTGAAGGGCTGGCCCGCCTCGATGGGGGCGCTGTCCTCGCACCTGCCCGCGGCCGAGCTGCTGTCGCTGGAGGCGCGCTGCGACTCCGCCCTCGTATGGGCGCTGGTACTGCACCGGCTGCGCGCCGGCGACAGCCTCGGCCAAGCGCTCGGGGACACCGTGCGCGATGTGGCCGCAGCTGCGCCGGGCTCGCGGCTGAACCTCCTCCTCACCGACGGCCGCGCGATCGCCGCGACCGCTTGGGGCGACACCCTCTGGTACCTCGACGGGCCCCATGGCCGCACGGTCGTGGCCTCGGAACCCTACGACGACGATCCCCGCTGGCAGGAGGTACCGGACCGCACGCTGCTGACGGCGACGCGCTCCGACCTCCTGCTGACAGAGCTCAAGGAGCCGACCCAGTGAGCCCGTTCCTGCTGACCCGTACCCTGCCCGAGGACGCCACCGGCGCCGCTCTGCGCGCCGACGTGCTGCACGGCCTCACCCGCATGCCCAAGGTGCTGCCGCCGAAGTGGTTCTACGACGCCCGCGGCAGCGAGCTGTTCGAGGAGATCACCCGGCTGCCCGAGTACTACCCGACCCGGGCGGAGCGGGAGATCCTCGCCGCGCGGGCAGGGGAGATCGCGGCCGCCACCGGAGCCCGCACGCTGGTGGAACTGGGCTCCGGTTCCTCGGAGAAGACCCGTTTCCTGCTGGACGCACTCACGGATCTGCACACCTACGTGCCCGTGGACGTGAGCGAGAGCGCCCTCACCGGTGCCGCACAGGCCCTGCTCGCGGAGCGGCCGGAGCTGAATGTGCACGCGCTGATCGCCGACTTCACCCGGGGGCTGGCTCTGCCCGGCACACCGGGGCCGCGGCTGGTGGCCTTCCTCGGCGGCACGATCGGCAACCTGCTGCCGGCCGAACGTGCGACGTTCCTCGACTCGGTGCGCGCTCTGCTGTCGCCCGGCGACACGCTGCTGCTCGGCACGGATCTGGTGAAGGACGAGGACGTCCTGGTGCGGGCCTACGACGACGCGGCAGGGGTGACGGCCCGGTTCAACAAGAACGTGCTCGCCGTCATCGCCCGGGAACTGGGTGCGGACGTCGACCCGGGCGACTTCGACCATGTGGCGCTGTGGGACCGGGAACACGAGTGGATCGAGATGCGGCTGCGGGCCCGGTCCGCGCTCAGCGTGAAGATCCGCGAACTGGATCTGATCGTGCCGTTCGAGGCGGGCGAGGAGGTGCGCACGGAGGTGTCGGCGAAGTTCCGTCAGGAGGGTGTGCGCGACGAACTCGCCACTGCGGGCATGGAACTGACGCACTGGTGGACGGACGAGGCGGGGCGGTTCGCGCTGAGCCTGGCGACCGCGAGCTGAGCCGTAAGGGCGAGCGAGCGGCGGTCGGCGCGGTTCCCGGGGAGTATCGGCGGCAGCAGCCGTATCTCCGCGGTGAGCCGGCCGGCCGTCGCGACCCGCCACAGGGAGGCGCCCAGCGGGTCCTCCCCCACGAACGCGGCCGCACCCGTGGGGCCGTAGGCGATGTGGACGGGCTGGACGGCGACGCCCGCGTCCAGCGCCGCCTGGAACGCGGCGGGGCGGAACCGGCCCTGGCCCCGGCCGCACCACGTCGAGCCCTCGGGGAAGACGATCACTCGGGCGCCGCCGTCGAGCGCGCGGGTCATCGCGGCGACGGTGCCGGGCAGGGCCCGCAGTCGGTCCCGTTCGAGGAACAGGGTGCCGCCGCGCGCCGCGAGCGGGCCGAGGACCGGCCAGCGGCGCACCTCGGTCTTGGCGAGCATCCGTCCCGGCAGCACGGCCGCGATCAGCGGGATGTCCAGCCACGAGATGTGGTTGGCGACCACGAGCGAGGCACGTTCGCCGTGCGGGATGCCTGTGACGGTGACGCGTACGCCGAAGGCCCGGAGCACGGTGCGTGCCCAGCAGCGGGTCAGTCCATGGCGTACACGCGCACCGGCCACGAGCGCCAGCAGCGCCGCGGCGGGGGCCAGCAGGACTCCGGCGAGAACGGCCGCCGTCCCGGCGAGCAGGCGCAGGGCGGCGACGAGGGGGCCTGCCGCCCGGCCGGTGTGGGTGGCGCAGACCTCGGGGGTGCAGGGCGCCGTGGGCAGCCAGACGCTCATCGCACCGGGGCGAGGGAGAGGAAGTGGCGCAGGTAGCGGGGGTTGGTGCGGCGCAGGGACAGCAGGACGTAGAGGTCGGCGACGTTGAAGTCGGGGTCGTGGGCAGGGGCGCCGCAGACCCAGGCGCCGAGCCGCAGATAGCCGCGCAGCAGCGGCGGAAGCTCGGTGCGGCCCGCGGGCAGCGCGACGGAGTCGGCGTTCCAGAGCTTGTGCGGGGTGACCCAGAACTCCTCGGGTGCGAGGTTTTTCGTGCGCACGGTGTCCCAGGTCGCGGCGGCGAGCGTGCCGCCGTCGGCGAGCGGGAGCGAGCAGCAGCCGGCCAGCCAGTTGTGTCCGGTACGGGTCATGTAGCGGGCGAGTCCGGCCCAGATCAGCGCGATGACGGCGCCGTTGCGGTGCAGGGGGTGGACGCAGGAGCGGCCGACCTCGACGAGGTCGTCGCGGATGGGTGCGAGACGGGAGAGGTCGAACTCGCCTTCCGAGTAGAGACGGCCCGCGATCGCCGCACGCTCGGGCGGCAGCAGCCGGTAGGTGCCGACGACCTCGCCGGAGTCCGCCTCGCGCACGAGGAGGTGGTCGCAGTACGCGTCGAAAGCGTCGATGTCCAGGCCGGGCTCGGGGCCGTCCAGCCTGGCGCCCATCTCGCCGGCGAACACCTGGTGGCGCAGCCGCTGCGCCGCGCGTACGTCCTCCTGGTCGCGGGCGAGCGAGACGACGTAACGGGGTTCACCGGCGTTGCCGGCCCGCACGGGGGCGGGGACGGGCGCGGCCTGCGCGGGCAGGGGGGCGGGGACGGCGAGGGGGGTTGCTGGCATGGCGGTCTCCTGTGCCGGACGTAGGGGACGGACCGCGACTGCGACGGCCCGGCTCCTTACTTCTTCCGTGGCCGGCTGGATTCGACATGACCGCCCGGCGGAGAGTGGATGTGCGAACGTTGAATGCCGGGCATTCGGTGTCCGGGCCCGTTCACCCGACGGACCTGCTGCCAGGACCTGTCCCGCCCGTGCTACGGCAACAGCGCCGAAGTGATCCTCTGGGACGCGGTGCGTGCGGCACGTGCCGGGTCCTGGCCCTGGAGGACGGCCGTCATGTAGGGCTTGATCGGATTGTCGGCCTCCACGCCCGCCCACTGCGGTGAGTTCGGTGTGGCTCTGCCTCTGGCCGCGCCCGCCGCCATCGCGGCTGTGCTCTCCTCGTCCTGCAGGTCGTCGGCGAGCGTCGTCTTGTTCGGCACGTAGTTCATGGTGCGGGCGAGGTCGATCTGCCAGGTTTCGCCGGCGAGCGCGGAGACGACCTCCACTGCCGCGGCCCGCTCCTCGGAGTTGTCGGGGACGATCAGGTCGGACCCGCCGATGAAGACCGAACCCGGTGCGGAAGCGGTCTTGCCGGGGACGGGGAAGAAGCCGAGCTTGCCGGCGAGGGCGGGGTTGGCCTGCTCGATGAGGGTGGCGGCGCTCGGCACCGCGATCATCTGCGCGACCTTGCCCTTGGCGAAGACCTGCGCCTGGGGCGGGGTCTCCTCGTCGGCGTCCTTGGGTCCGCTGCCATGGGACTGGAGCTGCTTGTAGAAGTTCATGCCGCGCAGCGCGGCCGGGGTGTCCAGCGTCCCCTTCCACTCGCCCCCTTTCTCGACGGCGAGCTGTCCGCCCTCGTCCCAGATGAATCCGGCCAGGGTGTACCAGTCCTGTCCGGAGAGGTAGATGCCGTCGTTTCCACCGGTGTTGAGCCGTTCGGAGATCTTCAGCCATTCGGTCCGGGTCCTGGGCGGCGCGTCGATGCCGGCGGCGGAGAAGAGGTCCTTGTTGTAGATGACGACGCGGTTGGCCGCGTACCAGGGGATGCCGTACTGGGATCCGCTGATGCTGCCCGGTTCGGCGAGGCCGGGCAGCCATTCCTCGCTGCCGAGATCGCGCACGGATTCGAGGGTGAGGTCGCGCAGTCCGCCGCTGTCGGCGTACTGCGCGACCTGGGTGTTGCCGACCTCGATGATTTCCGGGGCGTCATCTCCGTCGAGCGCTGCGGTGACCTTCTTGCCGATCCCCGTCCACTCCTGGAAGGTGACGTCGAGTTCGATGTCGGGGTGGTCTTGCTCGAAGGCTTCGGTGAAGCGGTCGAGAAAGCCCTCGGACACGCTGCCCTTCATCAGCCAGATGTGCACGGTGCGGGTGTCGGAGCCGCCCGGAAGGATCCCGCAGGCGCCGAGCGTGAGGGCGCACGCGACGGCGGTGGACAGGGTGAACGAGCGGTTCTTCACGTAGGTCACCTTCTGCGTGAGGGCACGGAGGATGGACCCGACGTGGGGGGCGGAGCTGTCGCTCGCACGGGCGTGTGGCTGGATTTTGGTATGGACCAAAGGGCGGGTCAAGCCCGGAGAACCGCCGACGGCCGTGGCCGGGGCGGCCTCGGCGACCGCGCCCGCCCCGGGAACACGGCTATTCGGCGGCCGGAACTGTGTCCTCGAAGGCCACCCCGGCGGCCCGGTAGGCTGCGACCTCGGCGCCGACCTGAGCCGGGGTGAGCACTCGGTCCTTCACGTGCAGCACATAGTCGACCTTCTGGTCGTAGGCGCGCGGCGCGGTACTGCTCTGGCCCGCGAAGTCGATGAGCCACTGGTTGAAGTTGATGCTCATCGGGCGTTCGGGCAGATATCGCGCGTCGTGCCGCCCGAACTCCCGGCCGTCGACGTAATAGACGATGGCGCTGTCGTCGATGGTGACGACGAGGTCGTGCCAGCCTGCGTAGCTCGCCCGGACCTCGGAATGCTGGTTGACCGCCTCCCACGGGTCGGGCCGGTAGGTCTCCCACGAGGTGGTGAAGAGGATGTTCGCGGGCTCGCCCCAACCGCCGTTCGGCAGGTACTCGAAGTCGTACTCGGCATAGTCGTCCGCCATCGGTGCCGTGAGGTCGTTGATGGTGAAGAACGTCTGGACGACGTGGTCGCCGTCGGGGCCGGACCTCGGGGCGTCGGAGAAGTGGACCCGGGCTGCGTAGGTGCCGTTCCTGAACTTCATCGCGCGGGTGAGGATCTCCGTCTGCTCGGTGGACTGCCCCGTGCCCGCGGTCGAAGTCTCCAGGTTCATGACCGAGTTGGCACCTTCCTCGGCGAAGGTGACGTTCTCGGGCGCCCAGGTGGCACCCGGCACGCCGGGGCCGCCCGTGTTCGCGCGCACGCTCCAGCCGTGGGCCGCGAGGGCGGGGTCGGCGTGCGAGGCGTAGGCGAAGTCGTCGAAGAGGGCGGGGTCGGCGACGGCTGCCGCCGGAGGGGCAGCCAGGGTGGCACTGCCGATCCCGGCCACGACTGCCGCGGCGAGCGCGGCGCGCAGGCGCAGGGGGATGCGACGTGGCAGGCCGGCACGTCGGGTGCGGAGGGTGTGCGCGCGGCCCGAAGGCCGGTCGGTACTACTGCTCGTGGTCGTCACCTGGAGTTCCTCTCGGGAGGTCGATGCGTGGGGGGCGGCTCCCGTTGACGGGGCTACCTCGAGAGCAAGTTGACCAATTGGTCAACCATCCAGCAGTGCGACCCGAAGGTGGCATAGACCATTGGAGAGGTCAATACCCCGGAAAGAAGGGCCTGTTCACGCACCCCCTTCCGCCGTGGTGCAACCAACTACCTTTACCAGTTGACCAGTTGGCGGCGGCACGCCATGGCCGCCTCCGGGTGACGACCGTCACCCAGGGTGGCGACAGCACACACCCTTGCCCCACGCCGCATATTCCTGCAGGTCAGGCGGGTAGCCCGTACGTCGCGATGATGACCCTCCGCTGTCGAGTAGCACCTGCGACCGATGCGGAAACACATAGGCAGGCTGATCCACCGCACCCCCGCCCGCCCGTAGCTTCTTGATCGAACCCCCCACGGTCAGGAGGCCACCTCTCCATGTACGGCAAGGCATTCGCCCCGGAGTACCAGGGCGAACTGGGCGCGGCGCTCAGTGTGAACTCCTCGTACGACGACGTCCTCGCCACCGCGGAACGCGCCCGCCGCGACGCACAGTCGGATCTCGACAAGGCACGCGCGGCGCTGGCGCTCGCCGAGGCCGCCCGACGGCTCGGGCACGCCGCCGAAGCCCGCTCCGCATGGCACGACAGCTACCGCTGCGCCCGGCGCGCGGGTGACGCGGCCGGCATGGCCTGGGCCCTGTGGAGCGGCGGGACGCTCGCCCGCCAGTGCGGCACCCTGCCGCTCGCCCGCAGGCTGTTGACCGCAGCCGTCGCGTTCGCCGACGCCGCGGGCGACCGGCTCGCCCACGGCTACGCGCTCGCCGGTCTCGCCGAGACCGGCCGGATACAGGGCGACTACGACGCCGTGGCCGACCTGCACGAGGAGCTGCTCCGACAGGCACGGCAGCATGGCGAGTCACGCCATGTGGTGTGGGCGATGTCCGGGATCGCGCAGATGCACCGCAACACGGGCAACCACGCCACGGCGCTGGACCTGTTCACCGAATGCGTGCGGATCGCGACCGGTGCCGACGACTCCCGCGGGCGGGCCTGGTCCCTGCGGGGCATGGCCGATGTGCTGTCACTGCAGGGGGACACGGACCGGGCGCTCGCGCTGCTGAGCGAGGGCGAGGCCATCTGCCGCGCGATGGAGCTGGCCGGGGCACTCGCCTACAACCACAAGATGCGCGGCAACGTCCTGTTCCGGGCAGGGCGTTACGAGGAGGCCTGCGCCGTCTATGCCGTGGCACTGGCCGAGTTCCGCGAGATGAACGAGGCGCGCGGCACCGCACTGGCCCGGCTGGGACTGGCCAAGTCCCGCTCCCGCAGCGGCCGCGCCCGGCACACGACGCTGGCCGAACTGGACGAACTCGACGGCGAGTTCGAGCGCATCGGGCTGCAGCAGGCACGGCAGACCGTCGCCGCCTTCCGCGCCCAGCTGACGGCGGCATGACCTGGGCGCTCGCTCCCTCAGGCCGTATCCTCGGGGCCCGGCACCGCTCGCGGAGGGAACGGGTTATGGGGGACGACCGCTCACCCGGAGCAGCGCTCAAGCGGGAGCGGGTGCGTGCGCATCTGCTGGCGCTCGTCGAGGACCGGCGGCCCGGTGACGCCGTCCCCTCCGAACGCGTCCTGTGCGCGCGGCTCGGCGTCTCCCGGCCCACGCTGCGTGCGGCGGTCGACGAGTTCGTCGCCGCGGGACAGCTCGTTCGGGAGCACGGCCGTGGCATGTTCGTCGCTGCCGCCAAGGTCACCCAGGAGCTGGTCACCGACGGGGCGCCGGCCGTGGCGCCACCGGCTGCCGGCGTCTGGTCGAGCCGGGTGCTCGAGTTCCGTACGACCACCGCGGGCGCCCGTGTCGGCCGCAGACTACGGCTGTCCCCCGCAGCCGGGCTGGTGTACGTGGCCCGGCTGCGGCTCGTCGACGGCACCCCGATCGCGCTGGAGCATCTGCACATACCGGCCGAGCTGGTACCCGGGCTGACCGCGCGTGAGATGGAGGGCGGCTTCTACCGGTATCTGCGTGTCGAGCGGGGGATCGTCACGGCGCGGGCCGAGCAGTCCATCGAGCCCACGGTGCTGAGTGAGGCGGAGGCGGAGCTGCTGGAGGTGCCGGTCCTGTCACCCGCGCTGCTGTTCGAACGCGTCACCTCGGACGCGGAGGGCCTCCCGGTGGAGTACGTCCGCTCGCTTTACCGGGGCGACCGCTACCGCGTCGTCTCCCGCCTCTCGCTCGGCGCGTCCGGGGACGACCGGCCCGCACCCGACGCCTCGCGCGACTCCTCATGGTGGGGCACCGTGGAGTGAACGCATCGAGAGGAGCGCGACGCATGTCGAACCACACCTACCGTGTCACCGAGATCGTGGGCACCTCCCAGGAGGGCATCGACCAGGCCATCCGCAACGGCATCGACCGGGCGTCCCAGACGCTGCGCGGACTCGACTGGTTCGAGGTGACGCAGGTCCGCGGCCATATCGTCGAAGGCCGGATCGAGCACTATCAGGTGGGGCTGAAGGTCGGCTTCCGGCTGGAGGACGGCGCCTGACACGCCGCGGGCGGTGCCCGCGGCGTCCGTCAGGTGCGTCCCTCGCGCTCCTGGGCGTCCTTCATCGCCGCGCTCGTGCTGCCGGCGCCCCAGGTGACGCGCACGATGGGGAGGCCCGCACGCGCGGCGTCCTCGCACACCAGCTCGTCGTCGTCCACCAGCATCCGGATCTCACGGTCGCGGCCGAGGCGTCGCAGGATGTCCAGTTTGGTCCTGCGGGCCGGCCGCCGGTCGTCGTTGCGCCGCATGAAGATCCTGCCGTCCGGCAGGCCCTGCGCGGCGAGCCAGTCGAGGGTGTCCTGCCTGCACTTCTCCGGCCGGCCGGTGAGATACACGACCTCGCACTCCGCCGCGGCGTCGAGGCACCGTCGCACGCCCTCGGCCAGCGGGGGGTCCTGGGGTGCCGCGGCGAAGAACCCGTCCCAGTCCCGCGGCCTGCGCTCCAGCAGATGCTGGCGGTGCCCGGCGTCGGAGAGGGTCCCGTCGAGGTCGAATACGGCCAGTGGCCTGCTCTGTCCTGTCACGCCACCACAGTAGGCAACGGGGTGGGGAATCCTCACGCGAGGCGGGCGTTGTACGAGGGGTGAGCACCCTGATCGCGTCCACCCGGTTGTCCGTACTCGACCGCTCCCGCACCCGTGAGGGCGAGGACGGCGCGGAGGCGCTGAGGGGCACGGTCCGCCTCGCGCAGGATCTTCAGGCGCTGGGTTATCACCGCTTCTGGGTCTCCGAGCACCACAGCGTGCCCGGGGTCGCGGGCTCCGCCCCGACCGTGCTTGCGGCCGCGGTGGCCGCCGCCACCTCCACGATCAGGGTCGGCACGGGCGGTGTGATGCTGCCCAACCATCAACCCCTGGTGGTGGCCGAGCAGTTCGGTGTGCTGGAGTCGCTCTTTCCCGGCCGGATCGACATGGGTCTGGGCCGTTCGGTCGGCTTCACGGACGGGATACGACGGGCGCTGGGCCGGGACAAGAAGGACGCCGACGACTTCGCGGCGCAGCTGGAGGAGTTGCTCGGCTGGTTCACGGGTGAGCAGCGGACGTATCCGCAGGTGCACGCGCGTCCCGCGGAGGGCCTCAGGGTCCCGCCGTATCTCCTGGCGACCGGCGAGGGGGCGAGGATCGCGGCGCGGGCCGGGCTGCCGCTGGTGATCGGCGATCTGAGGGGGCGCGACCGGCTGCTGGGTGCCGTGGCCGCGTACCGCAGGGAATTCCGGCCGTCCCTCTGGTCCGAGCGGCCGTACGTGGTCGTCGCGGGGACCGTGGCGGTCGCCGGGACCGAGGAGGAGGCGCGCAGGCTGCTGATGCCGGAGGCCTGGTCGCTGGCGTACTCCCGGACGCACGGTGTCTTCCCGCCGCTGCTGTCGCCGGAGCGGATCGAGACGCTGGCGATGACCGAGAAGGAGCGCGGCTTCTACGAAGCGGGACTCGGCGGCCATGTGGCGGGCACGGAGCAGCAGGTGGCCGATGCGCTGGAGGCGCTGATCGGGGACAGCGGCGCGGACGAGGTTCTGGTGACCACGAGCACGTACGACCGGGAGGCGCTGCTGGATTCGTTTCGGCGGCTGGCCGGTGTCGCGCGCCGCACCGAGCGGACGGTACGGGCCTGACCAGCGCGAACGCCTAGAATCGTCCGTCATGCACAGCCCCCACGACCTGTATGTGCGCGTCCGCGGCGCCCGGGAGCACAATCTGCGCGGCGTCGACGTCGACATCCCGCGAGACGCACTCGTCGTCTTCACCGGTGTGTCCGGCTCCGGCAAGTCCTCGCTGGCGTTCGGCACGATCTACGCGGAGGCCCAGCGTCGCTACTTCGAGTCCGTCGCCCCGTATGCCCGCCGGCTCATTCACCAGGTCGGCGCCCCGGAGGTCGGCGAGATCACCGGCCTGCCGCCCGCGGTCTCCCTGGAGGCAGCGCCGCTCCTCCCCCACGTCGCGCTCGTCGGTCGGTACGGTCACCACCCTGTCGAACTCGCTGCGCATGCTGTTCTCCCGGGCGGGCGACTACCCCGCGGGGGCGGCAAGGCTCGACTCGGACGCCTTCTCGCCGAACACCGCCGCCGGTGCCTGTCCCGAGTGCCACGGTCTGGGCCGCGTGCACCGCACCGGCGAGGAGTTGCTGGTCCCCGATCCCGCACTGTCCATCCGTGAGGGCGCGATCGCGGCCTGGCCCGGTGCCTGGCAGGGCAAGAACCTGCGCGACATCCTGGACGCGCTCGGGTACGACGTCGACCGGCCGTGGCGGGATCTGCCGCAGAAGGAACGGGACTGGATCCTGTTCACCGACGAGCAGCCGGTCGTGACGGTGCACCCGAAGCGGGACGCGGATCGCATCCAACGCCCATACCAGGGCACGTACATGAGCGCGCAGCGCTATGTGCTGCACACCTTCTCCGACTCGCGGAGCCAGACGCTGCGCGCCCGGGCCGAACGGTTCCTGACGAGTGAGCCGTGCCCGGTGTGCGCCGGCAGCAGGCTCCGGCCCGAGGCCCTGGCGGTGACCTTCGCCGGGCGGACGATCGCCGAACTCGCCGCACTTCCTCTGACGGAGGTGGCCGAGGTGCTGCTGCGGGCGCCGGACGGCGGGACCGCCCGTGTCCTGACCACCGATCTGCTGGCCCGCGTGGCCACCGTCACCGAGTTGGGGCTCGGGTACCTGAGTCTCGACCGGCCGACGCCGACGCTCTCCAGCGGGGAACTGCAGCGTCTGCGGCTGGCGACGCAGCTGAGGTCGGGGCTGTTCGGTGTCGTCTACGTCCTGGACGAGCCGTCGGCGGGGCTGCACCCGGCCGACACGGAGGCACTGCTGGTGGTGCTGGACCGGCTGAAGGCGGCCGGCAACTCGGTCTTCGTGGTGGAGCACCATCTCGATGTGGTGCGACGGGCCGACTGGCTGGTCGATGTGGGGCCGCAGGCGGGCGAGCACGGCGGCCGGGTGCTGCACAGCGGTCCGCCCGGGGAGCTGGCCGGGGTAGCGGAGTCGGCTACCCGTCGCTTTCTGTTCGAGAGGGGGCCCGCGCCTGCGCGGACGCCGCGCGAGCCCTCCGGCCGTCTGCCGCTCGGTCCGGTCACCCGCCACAATCTGCGCGGGCTGACCACGACGCTGCCGTTGGGGGTGCTGACAGCGGTCACCGGGGTCTCGGGGTCGGGGAAGTCCACACTGGTCGGTTCGATCACGCGTGAACTGTCCGGCGTGGGACGGCTGGTGACGGTGGACCAGAAGCCGATCGGGCGCACGCCGCGATCCAATCTGGCCACGTACACGGGCCTGTTCGACGTGGTGCGGAAACTGTTCACCGCCACGGCGGAGGCCCGGGAAAGGGGCTACAAGGCGGGCCGCTTCTCGTTCAACGTGTCCGGCGGCCGCTGCGAGACGTGTCAGGGCGAGGGCTTCATCTCGGTGGAGCTGCTGTTCCTGCCCAGTACGTACGCGCCGTGCCCGGACTGCGGCGGCGCGCGCTACAACCCGCAGACGCTCCAGGTGCACTATCGCGGGCGGAGCATCGCCGAGGTGCTGGATCTGACGGTCGAGGCGGCGGCCGGTTTCTTCGAGGACGTCCCGGCGGCGGCGCGGAGCCTGGGCACGCTGCTGGACGTCGGGCTCGGCTATCTGCGTCTCGGGCAGCCGGCGACGGAGCTGTCGGGCGGCGAGGCGCAGCGCATCAAGCTCGCGAGTGAGCTGCAACGGCTGCGCCGGGCGCACACGCTCTACGTCCTGGACGAGCCGACGGCCGGTCTGCACCCGGCCGATGTGGAGGTGCTGATGCGTCAGCTGCACGGTCTGGTGGAAGCGGGCCACACGGTGGTGGTGGTCGAGCACGACATGGACGTGGTCGCGGGCGCGGACTGGGTGATCGACCTGGGCCCGGGCGGCGGCGCGGAGGGCGGGACGGTCGTCGCGGCGGGCGCGCCCGGGGAGGTGGCGCGGGCGGCGGGCAGTCGCACGGCACCGTATCTGGCCAGGTCGCTCGGTCGCTGACCGGCGCCGGGCACAGCCGGTTCAGGCGAAGACGACGGACCACGGGCGCACAGTGGCGTCCGTGCCGGGCGCGCCCACCGGGCCGGCGCCGGCCATGCCGTGCTCACGTGCCAGCACGTTCGCCGCGACGGCGGCGAACTCGCGCGCGCCGGGGTGCGGTGACTGCCGCGGCCAGGCGCCGCAGATCCGGCGGGCCAGTGGCCGCCCGGCCAGCGGGCGCCAGGTCACCCGCGGTTCCTTGCGGGCGAGCGGGCCCTGGTCGAAGGCGACGCCGCGACCCGCGGCCACGAGACCCACGAGGAACTCGGGGTTGGTGGCGTGCCGGACCCGGCCGGGGACGAAGCCCGCCGCACGGCAGACGTCGAGGACGCCGTCGTACCAGCCGGGTGCGGTCGAGCGCGGGCACAGGACCAGGTCGTGGCCCGCGAGGTCGCCGATCGCCACCTCGGAGAGGCCCGTCAGCGGCGAGGTGCGTGGCAGCACCACTCCGAGTTCGGTGGCGACCTCGGGGCCCTGCACGAGGTCGGTGGCGCCGACCGGGGCGTGCACCAGGCCGACGTCGAGGCCGCCGGACGTCAGCAGCCTCAACTGCTCATCCGTCGCCAGCTCCTGGAGATCGACACGCAGCCCGGGGGCATGCTCCTCGCACGCGGCGAGCAGCGCGCCGAGCGCAGCGGCCGTCGTGTCCGGCTGCACCCCGGCGCGCAGGGTGCCGAGGCCGCCGTCGTGGGCCCGGCGCACCAGCGTTCTGGTCCGCTCCTCGCGGGCGAGCAACTCCCGTGCCTCGTCGAGGAGTACGGCTCCGGCCGGGGTGAGCCGCACCTGGCGGCGGGTGCGGTCGAAGAGTTCGGCGCCGAGGTCGTCCTCCAGTCTGCGGACGGCGCGGCTGAGTGGGGGCTGGGCCATGCCGAGGCGTTCGGCGGCCCGCCCGAAGTGCATCTCGTCGGCAACGACGGAGAAGATGCGCAGGTGGCGCAGAAGATCCACGTGACGACTCTAGACGACAGGAGTGACCCCGGACATGCTGATGGCGAAGAGGCTGCGTACGGTGTTCGATGCGGCCGGGGCCGAGGGTGTGCTGCACGCGTCGGACATCGACGGGCCCGGTGAGACGGGGTGCGGAGTCGATGAACCGGTCGTCCTTGCCTCGGTGTTCAAGGTGATGCTGGTGCTGGAGTTCGCCCGGCAGTCGCATTCCGGCCAGCTCGATCCCCGGGAGAGGGTGCGGGTGACGGCGGCCCACAGACTGGGTGGCTGGGGCACGGCGGGCTGTCTCGACGATGTGGAGCTGTCCCTGCGCGACCTGGCGCATTTCGCGATGTCGGTGAGCGACAACACGGCCGCCGATCTCCTGCTGGAGCGGGTGGGCCTGGACACGGTGGCGCTGCTGGCGAAGGAACTGGGCCTCGTGAACACGCGGATCGCGGGCGGTCCACGGCAGTTGCTGGCCTCGATGCTGGCGGAGGTGGGTGCGCGGAACGAGGCGGAGTTCGCGGCGCTGTACCCCGCCCTGGCCCCGGCCGAGGTGAACAGCCTGTCGGTGTTCGACCCGGCGCGGACGAACGCGAGCACCCCGCGCGAGATGACACGTCTGTTGCGCATGATCTGGCGGGACGAGGCGGGACCGGCCGAAGTCTGCTCCTGGGTCCGTGAGGTGATGGGCCGCCAGGTGTTCCGGCACCGTCTCGCGGCCGGATTCGGCGACGGCGTGCGGGTCGCGGCGAAGACGGGCACGCTGCCGGGGCTGCACAACGAGATCGGGGTGGCGCAGTACCCGGACGGCGGGCGGTATGCGGTCGCGGTGTTCGCCCGGACACCCGATCCGGTGGCGAACCGTACGAGCACTGATGTGGCGATCGGCACGGCGGCCCGGACCGCCGTGGATTTCCTGCGTGGTCGGCACTCGGATCACGCCGTCTGACCTGCACTCATACGCCCTGGGGTATCGCGGCGTTGCTGATTCGGTCTTGGACACACCCGGGCATGGGCTGATCTTCTGCCGCCCATGAGCGAACTGTTGAGCGGTGGGAAGGACAACGGTCGGCGCGCATTCGTACGGCGGACCTTGTTGCGTGGGGCGGCCGTCGGAGCGGCGGCGCCCCTGTTGCCGGCGGGGGCGGCGCGCGCGGACGGCCGCCGCGCGGACGTGCGGGCGGACGCGGCGACGTTGCGGTGGCTCGGCACGTCGGGCTGGCACATCGGTGTCGGCGGGCGGACCGTGCTCTTCGACCCGTACATCACCCGTTTCCCGACCGGGCTGTTCGGCCCGAAGGGCAGCTTCGACCCGACGACGGAACTGGTCTGCGACCACGATCTCGTACGACGGCACGGCGGCCGGCCCGAGGTGGTACTCGTCAGCCACACCCACTGGGACCACATCAACGACGTGCCGTTCCTCGCGAAGTCCACGGGCGCGCGGGTGATCGGGACCGAGACGACGTATCACGTGCTGCGGGCGATGGGCGTGGACGCGGGGCAGATCAGTGTGGTCAGGGGCGGTGAGGTGCTGGACTTCGGCGGATACACGGTGGAGGTCGTCCCGAGCCGGCACAGCCGCAACGCCACCTGGTCCTATTTCGCGCCGGGCACACTGACCGCCCCGCCCCGCCGGGCACCGCGGACGATCTCCGATCTCCCCGAGGGCGACACACTGGCGTTCCAGCTGACCGTGGCCGGGGGCCCGTCGTACTTCCTGATGGGAGCCAGTGACTTCGACGAGCGGTCGGCGAGCGGTCTGCGACCGGACGTCCTGATGGCTGCCGTCAACTCCAGCCGCGCCACGCACCGTTATCTGCCGCGGCTGCTGGAGACCCTCGGCGCCCCGGGGACTGTGGTCCCCGTGCACTGGGACCACTTCGAACGTCCGCTGACCGACCCGCCGCAGCGGGATCCGGCGATGGACCTCGACGGTTTCACCGCCGAGGTCCGGCGCCTTGCCCCCGCGGCCCGGGTCGTCGTCCCCGACTACGGGACGGTCTACGACGCCGGGCTTCGGCCCGCGGTCAGCGCCTGACCTTACGGGCGGCACGCAGCCACTCCCGGTTCATCGCCGAGATCGACGGCAGCGGGATGCCCTTGGGGCACGCCGTCGCGCATTCGCCGGTCAGGGTGCATCCGCCGAAGCCCTCCTCGTCCATGGTGGCGACCATGTCGAGCACGCGGGTCTCCCGCTCGGGTGCGCCCTGCGGCAGCACATTGAGGTGGTTGACCTTGGCCGAGGTGAAGAGCATCGCCGAGCCGTTGGGGCAGGCGGCCACACAGGCGCCGCAGCCGATGCATTCGGCGTGCTCGAAGGCGAGGTCGGCATCCGGTTTGGGCACGGGAGTGGCGTGCGCCTCGGGCGCGGAGCCGGTCGGTGCGCTGATGTATCCGCCGGCCTGGATGATCCGGTCGAAGGCGGACCGGTCGACGACCAGGTCCTTGACCACCGGAAAGGCGGCGGCGCGCCACGGCTCGACAACGATGGTGTCGCCGTCGTCGAAGGACCGCATGTGCAGCTGGCAGGTGGTGGTGCGTTCGGGGCCGTGGGCGTCGCCGTTGATGACGAGCGAGCAGGCGCCGCAGATGCCTTCGCGGCAGTCGTGGTCGAAGGCGACGGGCTCCTCGCCGCGCAGGGTGAGGTCCTCGTTGAGGGTGTCGAGCATTTCCAGGAACGACATGTCCGGGGAGATCCCGTCCACCTCGTAGGTGGCCATGGCGCCGTCGGCCGCTGCGTTCTTCTGGCGCCAGACGCGCAGTTTGAGCTTCATGCGTAGCTCCGCTGGGTGGGGTGGACGTGTTCGAAGACGAGGTCTTCCTTGTGGAGTGCGGGTGCCTCGCCGGTGCCCCGGAACTCCCACGCGGCGGCGTACGAGAACTCCTCGTCGCGCCGGGCGGCCTCGCCGTCCGGGGTCTGGGACTCCTCGCGGAAGTGCCCGCCGCAGGACTCGGTCCGGTGCAGCGCGTCGAGGCACATCAACTCGGCGAGTTCCAGGTAGTCGACGATGCGGTTGGCCCTCTCCAGCGACTGGTTGAACTCCGCGCCCGTGCCCGGGACCTTGATGCGGCGCCAGAACTCGTCACGGATCTGCGGGATCCGGTCGAGTGCCTTGCGCAGTCCTTCGTCGCTTCGGGCCATGCCGCAGAACTCCCACATGAGTTCGCCGATCTCGCGGTGGAAGGAGTCGGGGGTGCGGTCACCGTCGATGCTCAGCAGCAGGTTCAGCCGGTCCTCGGTCTCGGCGACGGCTTCCGCCACGGCCGGGTGCGTGGCGTGGACGGCGTCGAACGTCCCCCGCGCCAGGTAGTCGTTGATCGTGGACGGAAGGATGAAGTAGCCGTCGGCGAGACCCTGCATCAGCGCCGAGGCGCCGAGCCGGTTGGCGCCGTGGTCGGAGAAGTTGGCCTCGCCGATGGCGAAGAGGCCGGGCACGGTGGTCTGCAGGTCGTAGTCGACCCACAGCCCGCCCATCGTGTAGTGCACGGCGGGGTAGATCCGCATCGGCACCTCGTACGGGTTCTCCGCGGTGATCCGCTCGTACATCTCGAAGAGGTTGCCGTACTTCTCCTCGACCTTCGCGCGGCCCATCCGCGCGATGGCGTCGGCGAAGTCGAGGTAGACACCCTGGCCGCCGGGGCCGACACCACGTCCCTCGTCGCAGACGTTCTTGGCCGCGCGCGAGGCGATGTCGCGGGGCACCAGGTTGCCGAAGGAGGGGTAGATCCGCTCGAGGTAGTAGTCGCGCTCGTCCTCGGGGATCTCGTGCGGGGGGCGGTGGTCGCCGCGGGCCTTCGGGACCCAGATACGTCCGTCGTTGCGCAGGGACTCGCTCATCAGCGTGAGCTTGGACTGGTGGTCGCCGGTGCGCGGGATGCAGGTGGGGTGGATCTGGGTGAAGCAGGGGTTGGCGAAGTACGCGCCGCGACGGTGGGCGCGCCAAACGGCGGTGGCGTTGGAGTTCATGGCGTTCGTCGACAGGTAGAAGACGTTGCCGTAGCCGCCCGTCGCGAGGACGACCGCGTCGGCGAAGTACGTGGAGATCCCGCCGGTGATCAGGTCGCGGGCGACGATGCCGCGGGCCCGGCCGTCAACGACGATCAGGTCGAGCATCTCGGTGCGGGGGTGCATTGTGACGGTGCCGGCGGCGATCTGCCGGGACAGCGCCTGATAGGCGCCGAGGAGGAGCTGCTGGCCCGTCTGGCCGCGGGCGTAGAAGGTGCGGGAGACCTGGACGCCGCCGAAGGAGCGGGTGTCGAGGAGTCCGCCGTACTCGCGGGCGAAGGGGACGCCCTGGGCCACGCACTGGTCGATGATCTCGACGGAGATCTGGGCGAGGCGGTGGACGTTGGACTCGCGGGCGCGGAAGTCACCGCCCTTGACGGTGTCGTAGAAGAGGCGATGGACCGAATCGCCGTCGTTGCGGTAGTTCTTGGCCGCGTTGATGCCGCCCTGGGCGGCGATGGAGTGGGCACGGCGCGGGGAGTCCTGGTAGCAGAACTGCTCGACGTGGTAGCCCTGTTCGGCGAGTGTGGCACCGGCCGCACCGCCGGCGAGTCCGGTGCCGACGACGATGACGGTGTGGCCACGCCGGTTGGCCGGGTTGACCAGCTTGGCCTCGAAGCGGCGGGTGTCCCACCGTTCGGCGACCGGCCCTCGGGGTGCGGTGGTGTCGGCGATCGGGGTGCCGACTGCGTAGTCGGAGAAGTGGTTCATGTCAGTTCACCAGTCCGGTCATGACGGCGACGGGGACGGAGACGAATCCGGCGGTCAGCACGAGCGCCAGCGCGTTGGCGACGGCCTTGAGCGCGCGGTCGCGGGTGGCGTTGCCGGCGCCGAGGGTCTGGGCGGCGCTCCAGAAGCCGTGCCGGATGTGGAGTCCGACGGCGATCACGGCGACGCAGTAGATGACGTTGCCGTACCAGGTGGAGAAGGTGTCCACGACGTTCTGGTAGGGGTGGCCCTCCTCGAAACCGCCGGTGTGCACGGTGCCCGTGGTCAGGTCGAGGACGTGCCAGACGATGAACAGCGCGAGGATGATGCCGCCCCAGCGCATGGTGCGCGTCGCGTAGCTCGCGCGCGGCCGCTTGTGGACGTAGGCGTTCGGCCGGGCCCGGATGTCGCGCCGGCTGAGCTGGTACGCACTGACGGCGTGTGCGACGACTGCGGCGAGCAGGACGACGCGGACGAGCCACAGCGCCCAGTGGTGGTGCAGGAGCGGGGCGCCCATGGTGCGCAGCCAGTGGCCGTAGGCGTTGAACTCCGCCGCCCCGAAGAAGATCTTCAGGTTGCCGAACATGTGGGCGACCAGATAGCCGAGCATGATCAGTCCGCTGACGGCCATGACCGCCTTCTTGCCGACGGTCGATCCCCAGAACGTGCGCGTCATGGACGGTTTTCGTTCCGTCCGCGTTGCCAGAGCCATGCCTCCGACGCTAGGCGCCGTGGCCACCAGAGGTCCAAGACATGATTCCGCTCATCTTGATAGGTACAGCCTATGCACCCCTAGAGTGGTGTCATGCAGCTGCAGCAGCTCCTCTACTTCGTCGCGGTCGCCGAGACCCGCCACTTCACCCGCGCCGCAGAGCGGGTCCATGTCTCCCAGCCCTCGCTCTCGCAGCAGATCCGGGCCCTGGAGAAGGAGCTGGGCGCCGATCTGTTCGGCCGGGCACGGGGCAACATCGCGCTCACCGACGCCGGGGAGGCGCTGCTCCCGCTCGCCCGCCGGATCCTCGCGGACACCGAGACGGCACGCCGCGAGGTGCAGGAGCTGGCGCAGCTGCGCCGCGGAAGGGTCCGGCTGGGGGCGACGCCGAGTCTGTGCACCGGGCTGCTGCCCCAGGTGCTGCGGACCTTCCGTGATCTGCATCCGGGCATCGAGCTGCTGATCGAGGAGTCCGGTTCCCACGACCTCGTACGGGAGCTGGCGCGCGGCTCGCTCGATCTGGCGCTGGTCGTGCTGCCGCTGCCGTCGCCGTCCCCCGCGCTCACGACGGTGGAACTGCTGCAGGAGGATCTGGTGGTCGTGTCGTCACGGGCGTCACGGGCTCCGCGCAGGCCGGTGCGGATCGCCGATCTGGCGAGCGAGCCGCTGGTGATGTTCCGTCACGGCTACGACCTGAGGGAGCTGACCGTTGCCGCGTGCCGGGCGGAGGGGTTCGAGCCGTCGTTCACGGTGGAGGGCGGCGAGATGGACGCCGTCCTGGGTTTCGTACGGGCCGGGCTCGGTGTGGCGGTGGTGCCGAGCATGGTCGCCGAGGGGGCGGGCGGGGACCTGCGGGTGACACCGCTCGCCCGGCCGGGGCTGCGGAGAACGATCGCGCTCGCGCATCGCAGCGATGTCGCCCCGCCGCGGGCGGCCCGCGAGTTGCAGCGCGTGCTGCTGGACTCGCGGGCCGCCTGACGCCCCGGACGGTGGTGACCGGCGCCCGGCTGTGATCCGCCGGACGCCCTACACCGCGTCGGAGAGCACCAGGGAGTGGATGCGATCGGGTGCGCCGGGCCGTGCGTAGTACCAGCCCTGCGCCGTGTCGCAGCCCAGTTCGCGCAGCTGCTCCGCCTGCGCCCCGGTCTCGACGCCTTCCACGGTGACGGCCAGCTCCAGGCTGTGCGCCAGCGACACGATGCCCTCGACGATCTTCAGATCGACGGGGTCGGCCGGGTGCTGCTGCATCCCCTGCGTGAAGGAGCGGTCCAGCTTGAGCACACTGACCGGAAGCCTGCGCAGATTGGCCAGGTTGGAGTATCCGGTGCCGAAGTCGTCGAGCGCGATGTCCACCCCCATCTCGGCGAGTTGGCGCAGCGGCTTGAGCAGGTCCTCGTCCGCGCCGATGAGCGCCGACTCGGTGACCTCCAGGCACAGCGCCCCGGGCTCCAGTCCCGAGCGCTCCAGGACGTCGACGGTGTCCGCGACGAGCCCCGGGTGATGGAGCTGCGCCGGAGAGAGGTTGACGTTGATGCGCAGCGGGCCGCCGTCGGTGTGCCGTCTGCTCCAGTACCGGGCCTGGCGTACGGCCTCCTGGAGCACCCAGCGGCCGAGCGGCACGATCAGACCGGTGTGCTCGGCGAGCGGGATGAAACGGTCGGGGCCGAGAACGCCGTGCTGCGGATGACACCAGCGCACCAGGGCCTCCGCGCCGTGGACGGTGCCGTCCCCGAGATGCACGAGCGGCTGGTACTCGATGAAGAACTCGCCGCGTTCCAGCGCCGCGGGCAGCGCGTTGGTGAGCCCGTGCCGGGTGATGGCGCGGGCGTCCGCCTCGGGGTCGGCGAGCTCGAAGCGGTTGCCGCCGGCCGACTTGGCCCGGTACATCGTGATGTCGGCGCTGCGCAGCACCTCCGCGGTGGTGCGCTCGCCCGCCGGACCCTCGACGATGCCGATGCTGCCGCGCACCGTGAACTCCCGGCCGTCGACGTTGATCGGCGTGGCCAGTGCGCCCAGGACCCGGGCGGCGAGCTCGTCGACCTCGCGCGCGGTGTCGGGCCCCGTCGTCAGTGCCACGAACTCGTCGCCGCCGAGCCGGGCGACCATTTCGCCGGGGGCGGTAGCGCAGCTCTGCAGCCGGTCGGCGACCTCCACCAGCAACCGGTCGCCGGTCGCGTGCCCGAGGCTGTCGTTGATGGCCTTGAAGCCGTCGAGGTCGAGGTAGCAGAGACCGAACCGGGCTCCGTCGCCCGCCGTCACCGCCTTCTCCAGCCGCTCGAAGAACAGGGTGCGGTTGGGCAGTCCCGTCAGCGCATCGTGGGTGGCCTCGTAGCGCAGCCGGAGGTTGAGCAGCCGCCGCTCGGTGGTGTCCTCCATCAGGGCCAGCTGGTACTGCGGCTGGCCCTCGGGGTCACGGAGCAGCGAGACGGTCAGATTGGTCCACAGCACGGTGCCGTCGTTGCGGTAGAACGGCTTCTCCGTCCGGAAGTGGTCGCGTTCGCCGCGTACCAGCTCCCCATAGAGGTCCCACACCTGTGGCCGGTCCTCGGGGTGTGCCCAGTCGGTGACACGGCGGCCGCGCACATGGTGCTCGAGACCACCGAACATCTGGGTGAGGGTGTCGTTGACCTCCAGGACATTGCCGTCGAGGTCCGCGATGCCTATCCCGATCGCGGCGCCGTCGAACACGGCACGGAAGCGCACCTCCGTGGCGTGCATCGCCTGCAGCGCGTCGCTGCGTGCCAGCATCGAGGAGCGGGCGATGGACTCCTGCTCGGCCAGGGTGCGTTCACGCAGGGCCTGGGCGAAGCCGGCGGCGACGGCGTGCTGCAGCCGGGCGCAACGTGCCCTGCTCTCCTCGACGGTCTGTTCCGGGTCGCCGCAGTACAGGACCAGATACGCGTCGACGACGCCGAGCGTGCGGCTGAGCGCGTCGGGGTCCGTGCAGTGGGCGTCGACGAGCGCCTTGCCGACCTGCTGCGCGGCCTGCGGGTTGAACGGGCGCTCGTGCAGCACCCGGTTCAACTCCTGCGCGACAGGCAGCAGATGCTCTTCGAACTCGGGCCGCGTCAGCGACGTGGCCGTCACCGGGAAGATCGCCCGGCTCCAGATCGTCGCGAACCGCCTGAGTCTGTCCTGGAGGGCGTCCGCATCCCCCGCGGATCCGGTCACCTTCGACGACGGTTTCACGCTTTGCGCCCCACACCGGAGAAACCGGAGAAGGCGTACGGGTCCTCCTGCTCGGCGGGGGTGTCCGGCCGCCAGTGCGGCATGGCGACCAGGCCCGGGTCGACCATTTCGTATCCCTCGAAGAACGCCGCGATCTCCTCGCGGCTGCGCATGACCAACGGGTTGCGGATGTCCCGGTAGACGCCGACCGCGCCGCCGGCCTGCTCCGCCGGGAGCGGGATCCCCTCGTACGAGGCGTGGGTGAGGATCAGCATGCTGCCGGGAGCGAGCGCGTCGCGCAGCTCCGCCACGGCGGACGCCGGGTCGTCCGCGTCCTCCAGGAAGTGCAGTACGGCGACGAGCAGCAGGGCCACCGGACGGTCCAGGTCGAGCAGGCCCGTCACCTCGTCGCTGTCGAGGATCTGCCGCGGCTTGCGCAGGTCACCGGCCACGACCGCCGACTTGTTGTCCCCGTCGAGCAGGGTCCGGCTGTGGGCGACGGCGACGGGATCGTGGTCGGCGTAGACCACGAGGGCGTCCGGGTTCGCCCTGCGGGCGACTTCGTGGACGTTGCCGAACGTGGGAATGCCGGAGCCGATGTCGAGGAACTGGGTGATGCCCTCGCTCGCGGCGTAGGTGACGGCACGGCGCATGAAGGCACGGTTTGCCTGCATGATCTTGGGAAGGCCCGGCATGAACTCCATCGCCTTGCGCGCCGCTTCCCGGTCGACCTCGAAATTGTGGGAGCCGCCCAGGTAGAAGTCGTAAATGCGGGACACGCTCGGCACCGATATGTCGATGCCCTGCGGGGCCCAGGCGGGACGCTCCATCGATGTCTCCAACAAGTCGCCACGGCGGATAGGCCATGTCCATGGCCAGCGTTCGAGCCGAGGCTACTGATCGCCCGCCAAGAGAGCGACCCCAAACGGAAATTAGCGGTCCGTTCTTGGTCACACCTCGTCATGCGTCTGGCTCATGACGGATGGTCACCCTCGTTCCCGGCCGGGCGCCAGGAGCCGTCCCGTCGTCAGGCACACGGCATGCGCACGAGGAGCCCGGCACATGCGGTCGGCCCGCCCCACCCGAAGGATGTGAGGCGGGCCGTCGCTGGCCGGATACGCGGCGTGGGGACTACTTCGGCGCTCCGACCGGCTTACCCTCGGGCGAGACGGCGTACCAGGTGCCGCCGACACCCTGGCCGTTGGTGTCGCCGGGCTTTGCGTCGCCCGCGAAGGTGTAGATGGGCCAGCAGTCGATGGTCTGCTGCTTGATTCCGTCGGGACGGTCGAAGGTGACGAAGCCCTTCTTCAGGATTCCCTCGGTGTCGTTCTTGTCGACCGGGGCGACGACGGGCCACTTCTTGAGGCACTCGCCGGTGCAGGCCGTCTTCATGGGCCAGGCCGAGTCCTTCGTGAAGCGGTAGACCGTCATACCGTTCTTGTCGACGACGATCTCGCCGAGCTTGGGGTCCTTGCGGACCGACAGGCCGGCGAGGTCCGCGGCCTCGCCGCCGGCCTCCGCGCCGCCACCGGGGGCGGCCTTCTTGCCGTCGGGGGCGGAGGCGTACCAAGTGCCGCCGACACCCTGGCCGTTGACGTCACCGGCCTTGGTGTCCTTGGCGTAGCGGTACATCGGCCATCCGCCGATGGTGAGCTGTTTGGTGCCGTCCGCCCTGGCCACCTCACCGATCAGGGACGGGTCGACGCCGGGCGCCGCGGTCGCGCCGCCGGCGGCGACGACGGGCCACGCCTTCGCGCAGTCGCCTTCGCAATTCGACTTCGGCGGCTTGGGGGTGTCCTTGTCGAACCGGTAGAGCGTGAAGCCGGCGCTGTCGGTGACGACCTGGCCGAGGTCCTTGCTCTCCCAGACGGCGAGTTGACCGGCGGGCTTGGCCGCACCTGCGGCTGCGCCGGCACCCGCGCCGGTGTCCGAGCCGTAGTCCGCTCCGTATCCACCGCTGCCGGGCTGCGCCGGATTGGCCGCACCGACCGCCTGTCCGTTGGGGGTCTCGGTGCCCTGCTCCTGACCGCACGCCGTCGTCAGCGCGAGTACGGCCGCCGCAGTCACCGCGAGCGAGGCGTTCCGCCAGGTGTTCATGTCCACTCCCGTAGTTCTCCCAGCCGGTTCCGGCGCCGTGGGGCGCCTTCATGGCCCTAGGTACGGACGTGGGGGCGGCCTGCGTTCAACGCACCGGCAAGAAACTTCGAAGTCGCGGACGCGAATGGATGAAATCCCGTGGGAGCCGGGCCAATTCACCCCAAGAAGCCCCGCCTGGAATTGGCTTGAAGTCAACGAACCGTGCGGCGCTTCCGTCCCTCCCCGAACAGGACCGGTCAGCGGCAGGAGTCGAGTGCAGCACGCACCTGCGTCCGCAGCCAGGCGCTTCCCTGGTGCCCGGAATCCTCCATCACCGCCAATTCCGCATCGGCCCGGATCCGCGACAGCCCCCACGCGGTTTCCAGGGGCGCGCCGAGGGCGAGACGAACCCCTGTTCGATCCAGAACCAGGCGGCGGACGGCGCGACGCACTCGGCGGCGAGCCGGACGGTGACGCAGGCGGCCGAGGAGGGGCTCGCGAGCGCCGCACCCGACTGGGGCGCCCACAGGCGGCTCGCGTCCCTCACCCCCGCGCACTGGACGCCCTGCCCACCTCGACGCCGAGCGGGAGCCACGACCGAGACGCTCTCCGCGTTCGAGGTCGAACCTTCGTTCCCACAGACCTCAGGTCTCGACGAGGCGCTCGAAGCCCTCGTACGCCGGCCCGTGCGCGAACGGATTACGGCGGTCACCCCCGATCTCATCCGCCACCCCGGCCGCCCCGCAGACACGCCGCACACTCCCCCGCACAGGCGCACCGTGTAACCCGTTTGCACTACACCGATCGCGTACGTCGGCGGCCCCTCTTAGCGTTTCGTTGATCGAGGAGCACCCCCTGCCCCCTGCGGAACCGGTCCGCTACTGCTCCTCGGGGACCCGGAGGTCCGACCATGCGTGCGATACGTGCCGCATCCGCCGCTCTGCTCGGAGCGGCCGCACTCGCCCTGACCGCTCCTACCGCCGCATTCGCCGTGAACAACACGCCGTACGACTACGCCGTCACGCCCTCGACGATCGCCGCGGGCGGCCGTGTCACGCTGACCGCGGGCGGCTGCCCGAGCACGACCACCGTGACCTCCGGCATCTTCGACACCGTCACCATTCCCCAGAACGGCGCGGCCACGGCCGTGGTCGACGGGGACGCCAGGCCGGGTGCCGTCTACTCCGTCCAGTTCAACTGCATCGGACGGATCGGCACCCTCGACCTCACCATCGCCGGCGGTTCGTCCACTCCCACGGCCAGCTCCACACGGCCCACCAGCATCGCCCCGTCAGGTGTGAGCGGCGGCCTGGGCGGCAGCTTCGACGGGCTGAACACCGCCGAGATCACGGCAGGCGCCGCAATGGTCGCGGCGGCAGCGGCGGCGACCGTGTACATCGTCCGCAGGCGCTCGGTGGACCGCCGCCACTGAGGGGTCGCGGGGGGGGGGGGGGGGGGGACCCACCCCCCCCCCCCCCCCCCACCCCCACCACCCCCCCACCCCAAACCCTTCCGAGGGACGGGGGGGGGAGGGGGGTTGGTCAACCACGGGGGGCGGCCGGTTCAACCTC
>NZ_JBWKCY010000010.1:0-118520 GCF_056436245.1 Streptomyces sp. NPDC043812 | reverse complement strand
TTCCTTAGTCTCTCGGTGGACGCCCTCCCCTGGGTGTCCGTGTGGGTGGGCGGCCCACCGCCCACCCGCGCCGGCCGCACTGCACGCCAACCGCCCGTCGCCCCGAGTCCTTGCAGAGGACTGGGGGCGACGGGCGGTTGGGCCGACCGGGGGGTCCGGCCGGTCAGACCTCACCGCTGACCGAACGTCGGCGGCGCGCGATGAACAGGCTGCCACCGACCGCCGCCGAGGCGACGAGGCCCGCACCGATGGCCATCTCGGTGCTGGAGGGCCCGATGGATCCGCCGAGACCACCCTGGGCACCGCGGGCGGAGAGCACGTTGAACGAGGCACTGGCGGTGCGGTTGCTGTCGTTGCACCGGACCGTCAGGTGGTAGCTGCCCGGGGAAGCGTTGTTCCTGACCCGGGCGATGGCTGTCGACTGTCCGCCGTCGCCTCCGCCGAAGTTCCGACCGCCATTGCCGCCACGGCCGTCCTGACCATTGCCGCCACGGCCGTCCTGACCGTTACCGCCACGGCCGTCCTGACCGTTACCGCCACGGCCGTCCTGACCATTGCCGCCACGGCCGTCCTGACCGTTACCGCCACGGCCGTCCTGGTCGTTGCCGTTGCGGCCGTCCTCGCTGACGTTGGTGTTGGCGTTGCCGTTGCCGTTGCCGTTGGTGTTGGCATTGGCGTTGCCGTTGCCGTTGGTATTGGCGTTGGCACCATCGTTGCCGTTGGAGTTGGCGTTGCCGTTGGAGTTGGCGTTGCCGTTGGAGTTGGCGTTGGCGTTGGCACCATCGTTGGCGTTGCCGTTGGAGTTGGCGTTGGCGTTGGCACCATCGTTGGCGTTGCCGTTGGAGTTGGCGTTGCCGTTGCCGTTGGAGTTGGCGTTGCCGTTGCCGTTGCCGTTGGAGTTGGCGTTGCCACCATCGTTGCCGTTGCCGCCGCGACCGTCCTGGTCGTTCCCGTTGCCGTTGCCGTTGCCACCATCGTTGCCGTTGCCACCACGGCCGTCCTGGCCATTGCCATTGCCGTTGCCGTTGCCACCACGGCCGTCCTGGCCATTGCCATTGCCATTGCCACCACGGCCGTCCTGGCCATTGCCATTGCCGCCACGGCCATCCCGGCCATTACCGCCACGGCCGTCCCGATCGTTGCCGTTGCCACCACGGCCGTCCCGGCGATTGTCGCCACGGCCGTCCTGGTTGCCGTAGCCTCCGTCGCCATCGCGGGAAAGCGTGGCGTCGGGGAAGGCGTTGGAGCTGACAGTGCCACCGCGGTGGCATCCGTCGACGGTGATTGCCAGGGTTCCCCCGGGAAAGACGGAGGACGGACTGACGCGGACGTTCCTCGGACCGTCACCGCCGCCTGCGGCGGCGAATGGAGCGCAGAGCCCGACGGCCGCGAAAGCGGTCGCCGTCGCCGCGAGAGCGCGTGTAGCACGCATCGTTGAACCTCCAGCGGAAGACGCTCCGAAGCGGCGCTCCGGGATAATCGACGAGAACGCCTCCCACGACGAACCCTCACCGGATGCCGCATTCTGCGCATTTCGGCTTTGGTCCACTACGGTGAGCCGACACGCCGGTGATTTGTCACCCGATCTGACGGAGCTGCAGGTCACAGACCGTCAGAATTTTTATCCGCTGATTACTCGGATGGGCCACCTTCGTCGGCCCGCCACCCGTTCGCCCTTCTCTGATCGCAGCCTTCGGCGAGCGCGCTTAGCGTGCCTGCATGCGTACAAAGGGGAGATCCATGGGCCCGTTCGGCCACGGCCGGGAATCGCGACGACGCTCGCCCTGGGGCGTGGTGGCACTCGTCATGCTGACCGGAATCGCGATGATGAGGAACGGAGTGGACGTCGGAATCGGCCCGCCGCAGCCGGCTGCCGCCGCGTCACTCGGCGAGACCGCGGGCGAGACGTTCCTGCCGGTGTCGCTCGAACCGCTGCCCTACGCTCCGCCGACCCGGGTGCGTGTCCCGGGCATCAAGGTGGATGCGCCGATCATGGACGTGGGGCTGGACGAGAAGGGGTGGATCGCCGCCCCGCCTCCGCAGGACCCGAACCTCGCCGGCTGGTTCCAGAACGGTGTGGCCCCCGGACAGCGCGGTACCGCCGTGATCGTCGGGCACGTCGACAACCAGGCAGGGCCGGCAGTCTTCTACGGCCTCGGCTCGGTGAAGCAGGGCCAGCTGATCGAGGTACCGCGGCAGGACGGACGCGTCGCGATCTTCGAGGTGTACGGCGTGGAGGTGTTCGCCAAGAACAACTTCCCCGGTGTGCGTGTCTACGCCGACACCGGGATGGCGGAACTTCGGGTGATCACCTGCGGAGGCGGCTACTCCCGGGCGGACGGCTACGACGGCAACGTCGTCGTCTTCGCGCGCATGGTCAAGACGCGCTGACGGCCACCCCGGACCCGCTCGTCCCGACGTCCCGACGTCAGCGGCCTCAGCGGCGTCAGCGGCCTCAGCGGCGTCAGCGGCGTCAGCGGCGCGGAACGGTGATGCGGTAGCCGTCGTCCAAAAGACGCGGCAGATAGCGACGCAGTGCGGCAACACTCTGGGAGCGGTTGCCGCCCGCGTCGTGGGAGAGAACGACGACGCCCGGCCCCGCCCCTTCCACCACGCGCCGGACGATGGTGCGGGTACCGGGTTCCGTCCAGTCCAGGGTGTCCACGGTCCAGGCGAGCGGTTCCATGCCCAGCTCGGCGCCGATCCTGAAGGAGTGGTCGTTCCAGGCCCCGTACGGCGCGCGATACCACAGCGGCGGTCGGCCCACCGACTTCTCGATCACGTCGCTGGTACTGCCGAGCTGGTCGCGGATCTCCGAAGGCCGCAGCGCCGGGACCAGCGGATGCGACCAGGTGTGGTTGCCGATCACATGACCGTCGTCCGTCATCTCCCGCAGCAGATCGCGATGGTGCGTCGCCATCTCCCCGCAGACGAAGAACATCGCCTGCACCGCGTGCCTGCGCAGGATGGCCAGGATGTCGGGCGTGTAGCGCGGGTCGGGGCCGTCGTCGAACGTGAGCACCATCGTCCGGCCCTCGGCCGGCACCTCGAGGAACGGACGGTCACGCACCGGCGGTACCGCACGGCCCAGATCGGTGGCGGCGTACGCGGTCATCGGCTGCAGCCGGTAGGTCGTCGCCCTTGCGCGGCGAGCGGCGGCCGGCGGTCCCCCGGCCGCAGGCAGCGGCGAGGGTGCGGTGTCGGCCGGCGGGGCCGTCCGCTCGATGGCGAACAGCCCGCCGACGACGGCGGCGCCGCCGAGAGCGGCGGCGATGCGGAGCACCGAGCGGCGTCCGGACGGCAGTTGATCCTTGCGCATGGCCCATGGCCGCACAGCCGATGCCGAGCACAACTGATCGACACCGAGTCTGCACGGGAATTGACCCGGAGGGAGCAGCGTCGGGCGCGGCGAGGGCCGCCGGGCCCCTGGGTGGACGTCCCGCCGTGGGCCGATAGCCTCGCCGACGTGACACAGCATCCTCCCCAGCGGTTCGAGCGCGGCACCGACGGCCCGAAGGTGATCCTCGCCGGTCTGGACGGTTCGGAGTCGTCCATGCGGGCGGCCGCGTACGCGAGCGGTCTGGCGCGGCGGCAAGGGGCTCTGCTGGCGATCGTCTACGTGCAACCGGTGATGCCGGCCGGTGCGGCACTCGGTGTGCCGGTGGCCGACACCACGGGGGAGATCGCCGAGGGACTGGTCGCCGAGATCAAGGAGGCGGCGGAGCGGGTGCGGGGCATCTGGGACGTTCGCTGGGAGTTCCACACCTTCCGCGGCGACCCGTACACCGGGCTTGTCACCGCGGCCGACGAGCTCAAGGCGGACGCCGTGGTGGTAGGGGCGTCGGAATCGGCCGGGCACCGGATCATCGGCTCGGTCGCGGTGCGGCTGGTGAAGGCGGGCCGCTGGCCGGTGACGGTCGTTCCCTAGGTGCGGTCTCAGCGCCCCCTGGTGAGACCGCCCTGCTCTGACCGCGGCTGAGCACTGCACCGCGGCTGAGGACTGAACCGCGGCTGAGGACTGTGGCACGGATGTCTGTCGGCACGAATTCACGCGACCAGCGACATCTCGGACCGCCTCAAATCCCCGAAGGAGCGGGGCTTCGGCAGTGACCGCGCCGCGGCGTCGCTGGAACGGAGCTGCACCTTCCGCTGCGCCCCGCCTGCCCGGCCGTCCGCTCGCCGCACCGCTCGCCGCTCGGTGCGACCGTTCGTCGACGACAGCGGTTCGGCGTCTGTCGCTGTGCGCCCGGATGCGTTCGTATACGCCACGTGGCAGGAAGCGATCGGTGAAAGGGTGTTGGCAATGGCGACGGCGACCGCGACGACCGACGAGCGGGCCATGGCGGATCTGCAGCGCGAACACGGCCCAGCGCTGCTCAGCTTTCTGCTCGGTCTCACCTACGGGGACCAGCAGCGCGCCGAGGACCTGCTGCAGGAGACGCTGGTGCGGGCCTGGCAGCACCCGGAGGCGTTCGACGCCCCGTACGAGTCGATGCGGCCCTGGCTCTTCACCGTGGGCCGTCGGCTCGCCATCGACGCCCGGCGCTCCCGCCTGGCGCGCCCCACCGAGATCGGCGACGGGGTCCTCGCCACCACGCCCGACCCGGCCGACCGCACCGAGAGCGCGGTCGCCGCACTCGACGTACGGGCGGCTGTCGGCTCACTCAGCCCCGAGCACCGCGCGGTGCTCGTGCAGATCTACTTCCACGGGCTGAGTGTCAACGAGGCCGCGCAGACACTCGGCATACCGCCCGGGACCGTCAAATCGCGTTCGCACTACGCGCTGCGCGCACTCGCCCGCTGTCTGCCGGGCTACAGCCGGCGCTCGGTCCCGTCCGCCCCAAAGGCCCCGGTGGCACACGCCGCTCACTCGGACCACGTCCGAGGCGTGTCCGTATGCCAAACGTCACGCCGGACTTGAGCAAAGAGGCACCCCCCGCCGTGTTTGACGGTGGAGGCTCGTCATCGAGGCTCGGACGCAGTCGTCGGAAAGTGGGTGGAAGGCGTGCAGCCCGACAGCGCGAGCGGCACCGGAGGAGCGGGGCTGGCCGTCCCCATGGCGTGGTTGTGCGCCGAGTACACCGCGGACGAGATGCTGCGGACCGGCGGGCTGGTGGAGTACGGCTCGCTCGAGTTCCGTGCGGGCCGACAGACGCTTGCCCTGACCATCCATCTGTGCGACGACGCCGAACCGTTGGACGCCGGACGTTCGGCGGCCAGGATCGACGAGTGGCTGTGTCTCACGTCGTACGGACACCCGTGGCGGGAGTGGGCCGAGGAGCGGCTGGCCGCCAGGGCTGAGCGTGCGCGGCACGGTGCGGCGGATCCGGATCTGGCACTTGCCGTCGCCGCATGGGACTGGCTGCGCCACACCGAACTGCTGGCCGCCGATCTCGGGGACCTGGAGCCATGGCATCCCGCCCTCCCCCTCGACGGCGCCGTGGACGAGACGACCAAGGTGTGGACACCGGCCTGGCAACTGGGGCTGCCGCTCGGCCATCTCGCGATCCATCTGTGGTGACTCGTCCCCCGCGGCGCCGCCGGCGGCTCAGCCCAGCGCGCGCCGACCTGCGGAGGAGTGCACGCCCGCACGGTACTTGGGAATCCGGATGGTGATCTTCATGCCGGCGCCGACGGCCGTCTCGATGACAAGGCCGTAGTCGTCGCCGTAGACCTGGCGCAGCCGCTCGTCGACGTTGAGCAGGCCGATGCCCGACGAGGTGGTCCGCTCCCCCGCCAGGATCGCGCGCAGCACATCGGGGTCCATGCCCACGCCGTCGTCCTCTATGGTCACCACCGCCTCCGAGCCCGAGTCCTGCGCGGCGATCGTGACCCTGCACTGGGTACGCGAGTCCTCCAGTCCGTGCTTGACGGCGTTCTCCACCAGGGGCTGGAGGCACAGGAACGGCAGGGTGACGGGCAGCACCTCCGGCGCGACCTGCAGCGTCACCTTCAACCGGTCCCCGAACCGGGCACCGGCGAGCGCCAGGTACTGCTCGATGCAGCGCAACTCGTCCGCAAGGTGGGTGAACTCGCCGTGCCGACGGAAGGAGTAGCGCGTGAAGTCGGCGAACTCCAGCAGCAGATCGCGGGCACGCTCCGGGTCGGTGCGTACGAACGAGGCGATCGCCGCCAGCGAGTTGAAGATGAAGTGCGGCGATATCTGCGCCCGCAGAGCCCGGATCTCGGCCTCGATCAGACGGGTGCGGGAGCGGTCGAGCTCGGCGAGCTCCAGTTGTACGGACACCCAGCGGGCGACCTCCGTCGCCGCCCTCACCAGGACCGCCGATTCACGCGACCCGTGGGCGACCAGGGCCCCGAGGACACCTTCCTCGCCCGTCAGCGGCGCGATGACGACCCAACGCAGCGGGCACTCCACGTCGTCGCATTCGGAGTGCACGCTCTGGCTGCGGCCGGTCTCGAGGACCTCGGCGACACGCACCATCACCTGCTGCTGGTGGTGACCGGCGCCCGGACCGTCCCAGGCGAGGACCCGCTCCCTGTCGGTGAGCCCGAGCGCCTCGGTGCCGAGCAGCGATCGCAGTCGGCGGGCCGCCTTGCGCGCCGTGTCCTCGGTCAGTCCCGCGCGCAGCGGCGGCGCGGCCAGCGAGGCCGTGTGCAGGGTGTGGAACGTGGCCCGCTCGACGGGAGTGCCGAGGTCCAGATCGGGTCTGGCGCCGCGCCGGGCCGTCATCCGGCCGAGTGCGAAGCCGAGGGCGAGCAGGACGGCACCCGTGGCGGCCAGTGCGACGGCACCCGTTCCGGTCATCGTTCCGCTCCTTCGGACTGCGGCCTGCCGACGAGATCCTCGGGGAGGTGCAGCCGGGCGAGGGTCGCCGCGGCCCCGGGAGGTATGTGACGCGCGGTGGCCAGCGACACGACCACCATGGTGAGAAAGCCGAGCGGCACCGACCACAGGGCGGGCCATGCCATCAGGGCGTGCGGCCAGCCCTGCGGGGCGAGGCCCGCGCGGGTGGCCATCACCGCGGTCAGGGCCGCCCCGCCGCCGATGACGAGGCCCGCGGCGGCGCCCGGCGGGGTGAGGCCGCGCCACCATATGCCCAGCACCAGCAGCGGGCAGAAGGAGGACGCGGAGACGGCGAACGCGAGCCCGACCGCGTCGGCGACGGGCACCTTGCTCGTGACGACGGACAGGCCGAACGGGACGGCCATGGCGAGCAGCGTGGCGAGCCGGAAGTGCCGTACGCCGCGGGACGGCAGGACGTCCTGGGTGATGACGCCGGCCACGGACATGGTGAGCCCGGACGCCGTCGACAAGAACGCCGCGAACGCCCCGCCCGCGAGGAGCGCACCGAGCAGGTCGCCCGCCAGCCCGCCCACCATCCGTTCGGGGAGTACGAGGACGGCGGCATCGGTGGCACCGGTGAGAGCGAGTTCGGGTGCGTAGATGCGGCCGAGTGCGCCGTAGACCGGCGGCAGCAGGTAGAACGCGCCGATCAGCCCGAGGACGACCAGAGTGGTGCGGCGGGCGGCGCGGCCGTTGGGGCTGGTGTAGAAGCGGACGGCGACGTGCGGCAGGCCCATCGTGCCGAGGAACGTGGCGAGGATGAGGCCGTAGGTCGCGTAGAGCCGGTAGCCGTCCCCGCCGGACAGGGGCTGGGACCAGCTGAACGTGTCCTTGCCGGAGGCCGTCCGTTCGGGTACCTCGGTCCCTTTCGGCAGGCGCAGGACGGTGCCGGACTCAATGCGGTGGGTGCCTTCGCCGAGGGTGAGCCGCTCGCGCGTGTGCCGGGTGCCGTCGACCGAGCCCGTGACGGTGAGGGTCAGCGGTGCGTCGAGGTCGATGCGTACCGTGTCGCCGACGCGGACCTCGGTGTGCGCACGGAGCACGGCCGGGGCGTCGAACCGGGCGCGCGGCGCGTCGTCGCCGAGCCATGCGGCGACGAGGAACAGGGCGGGCACCAGCAGGGCGGTCAGTTTGAGCCAGTACTGGAAGGCCTGGACGAAGGTGATGCTGCGCATGCCGCCGGCCGCGACGGCACCGGTGACGACGACGGCGACCACGAGGGAGCCGAGCCAGTCCGGTGCGCCGGTGAGTATCTCCAGGGTGAGGCCGGCGCCCTGCAGTTGCGGCAGCAGATACAGCCAGCCGATGCCGACGACGAAGAGGCTGGCGAGTCTGCGGACGGCGGCTGACTCCAGCCGGGCCTCGGCGAAGTCGGAGAGCGTGTACGCGCCGGAGCGGCGCAGCGGGGCGGCGACGAGGACGAGGAGAACGAGATAGCCGGCGGTGTAGCCGACCGGGTACCAGAGCATGTCGGGGCCCTGGAGCAGCACGAGTCCGGCGATGCCGAGGAACGAGGCCGCGGAGAGGTACTCGCCGCTGATGGCGGCGGCGTTGAGCCCGGGCTTGACCGTGCGGGAGGCGACGTAGAAGTCGGAAGTGGTGCGGGATATGCGCAGGCCGAGGGCGCCGATGAGGACGGTGGCGAGCACCACGACGGTGACCGCGGTCACCGCGTAGGTCTGGTTCACGTCTCAGCGGCCTTCGACGAGGCGGGTGAAGTCGCGCTCGTTTCGCTCGGCCCTGCGCACGTACCAGCGTGCGGTCAGCCACATGACGGGATAGACGCCGAACCCGAGCGCCGCCCAGACGAACGGCTCCGGCGAATCGAGGGATCCGCCGAGCACGGCAGGCAGCGCGAAGAACAGCGGCAGCGAACCGACGAGAAGAGCGAGGGCCCCGAGTGCGTAGAGCGCCGCCCGCAGCTGACTGCGCATGAGGGAGCGCACATAGGTGGCGCCGAGGGTGGTCTGCTCGCTGATCTCGGACCGGGCGGGCGCGTACCCGGGCGGCCGCCGTGCGCCACGCGGCACACCGGTGACCACCTCGCGGCGGGGTGGTTGCTCTGCAGACATCGTCGTCCGCTCCAGCGTCTGTCGGCGAACTCGGGAGAAACGGAGTCTACGCAGCGGCGATTACCGACGGTAGAGACCGACGGTGACGGTCCGGACGCGCTCCCGGGGCTGTCCGCCGGATCAGGGCCGGACACGTCCGAGGGATCGGACGGCTCCTACGTCGCTGAGCGCGATCTCCAGCTCCACGTAGGACTCCTCCGCGCGCCGGAACGCCACTTCCAGCGCCGCTTCGGCCCTCGGCCCGGCGAGCCCTCGTGCCGACTCGCGGATGTCCTCCAGCACATCGGCCCAGCGGCCCGCGGCGCTTCTCGCCGCGGCGAGCAGTTCCTCCAGCTCGCCTGTGCCGGACGGTCTGGCCGACGGCAGTCCGCGGATTTCGTCCAGCAGTGCTTCGATGTCGGACATCAGGCCCCTTCTTCCCCGCCACGATCAAGGTTAGAGGCGTGGTCGGGGGGCCGGGGCCACGGTCGGGGACGGCTCGCCCAGCGGAGCAGGTGCGTCGCCGTGCGGCCGCCCACCGGCGCCGAACGGCCGCTCAGGGACGCCGAACGGTCCACCGGATCGTCCTCAGCCGCGGCCGGTGGGAGCACCGCCGGTGTTCTTCGGGCTGCGGGTGAGCATCAGCAGGTCCCGGAGCTGGCGGGCATGGCGACGGCTGACGGCCAGCTCGGCGCTGCCGATCCGCACGCTCGTCGCCCCGGCATCCAGGCGCAGCTCGTCGATACGGCCGAGGGCGACGAGATGGCTGCGGTGGATGCGGACGAAGCCGCGGGGGGCCCACCGCTCCTCCAGCGTGGACAGCGGGATACGGACCAGGTGGCTGCCCTCGGCGGTGTGCAGTCGTGCGTAGTCGCCCTGGGCCTCGACATAGGTGATGTCGTCGACCGGGACGAAGCGGGTGATCCCTCCCAGTTCGACGGGTATCTGCTCCGGGCCGGGCAGCACGGCGGGCGCCGCCGGCTGCACCGCGTCCGGCCTGCCGTCGCGCAGCGGATCGGGCTGCGCCTCGCGCCGGGAGACGACCAGGTCGCGGACCCTGCGCACCGCCTCTGCCAGGCGCTCCCTGCGCACCGGCTTGAGCACGTAGTCGACTGCCTTGAGGTCGAAGGCCTGCACCGCGAAGCCCTCGTGCGCCGTCACGAAGACGATCAGCGGGGGCCGGGCGAATCCGGCGAGCAGCTTCGCGACGTCCAGTCCGGTGAGCCCGGCCATGTGGATGTCGAGGAAGACGACGTCGATGGCGTCGTCGCCGTCCGGCCCGGCGTCCAGCGCCCGCCCGATGCGGCGCAGCGCCTCGGTCGCGTCCGTCGCCCCCTCCGCGCTGCGGATCCGGGAATCGGCCCGAAGCAGGTAGAGCAGTTCCTCGAGCGCCGGTTTCTCGTCGTCGACAGCCAGTACGCGCAGCATGCTGCGGAGTGTAGGCGTGCCGGGGAGCGCGGACCATGGGCCTGTTTCCGTACGGGTTTGCGATCGCGTTCGAAGCGTTACGGACAGGTTGAGCGCAACGCCTTCCTGCTGCGTATTCCAGGGTGACCGCCCGTAACATGAGGAATCGAGGACCGCCCATGAGCCGCCAGCAGCCGCACGAGGATGTGGCCGCCTATGCGCTGGGCATCCTGGAACCCGCCGAAGCGTTCCGCTTCGAGGACCATCTCGCCGAGTGCGTGATGTGCGCGGTACGGCTCTCGGACTTCACTGCCGTTGCGCAGGCCGTCGCCGAACTGGCGGGCCCGGCCCGCGTGGACGCCCGCCCCGCGCCGGAGCTGCTGGACCGGCTCACCCAGCATGTCGCGCTGGACCGGCGGCGGAGCCGGAAGCGGCGTATGCGGCTGGTGGCCGCGGCGGCGGTGCTGATCGTCGGGCTGCCGGGTGCCGTGGTCGCGATGCAGGACGCCCAACAGCCGCCCGCGCCGCGCGTGGTGGCGACGGATCCGGTCACGGGAGTGCGCGCCGCGGTGGCGCTGGAGAACCACGGGTCCGGCACGTCGGTCGCGATGCGCCTGGACAGCCTCCCGGGGCCGCGCACATGCTGGCTCATTGCGATCGGCAAGGACGGGGTGGAGCATCCGGTCATCAGCTGGTGGGTGCCCAAGGGCGGTTACGGGGTCGACGACGCGCCGGGGCACGCGGGCCCGCTGGACATCGAGGGGAGCACGGGTCTGCACGCGGCCGAGATCGGCCGGTGGGAGGTGCGCGGTGAAGGCGGCGAGCGGCTGCTGTCGATCGGCGGCTGAGCCGCGGACGGCTCACTTCAGCAGGCGCGAGAGCCTGCGGTCCGCCAGCGGCTTGCCGCCTGTCTGGCACGTGGGGCAGTACTGCAGCGACGAGTCGCTGAACGACACCTCCCGGATGGTGTCGCCGCAGACAGGGCAGGGTTCCCCGGTGCGCCCGTGGACGCGCAGACCGCTCTTCTTCTCCGACTTGAGCCGGCCGGCGGCCACGCCCCGCGAGCGTGCGACGGCGTCGCCGAGCGTCGTGCGGAGCGCCTCGAAGAGCACGTCGGTCTCATGTTCGTCGAGGTTGTGCACGGATTTGAACGGGGACATCTTCGCCGCGTGCAGGATCTCGTCGCTGTAGGCGTTGCCGATCCCGGCGATCAGGCCCTGATCGCGCAGTGCCCCCTTGATCTGGCGCCGCTCCCCGGCGAGCACCGCGGCGAACGCCGCGCGGTCGAAGGACTCGGCGAGCGGGTCGGGGCCGAGCCCGGCCACTGCGGGCACATCCGCGGGTTCGCGTACGAGATGGACCGCGAGGCGTTTGGTGGTACCCGCCTCCGTGAGGTCGAATCCGCTGCCGTCGATCAGGACCGTGCGCAGGGCCAGGGGCCCTTTACCGGGCCGCGGCGGCGCGGCGGGAAACTCGTCCTTCCACTGGAGCCAGCCCGCGCGGGCGAGGTGGACCAGGAGATGCAGTCCGGCGGCGGTGATGTCGAGCCACTTGCCGTGCCGTTCGATCGCGGTGACGGCGGCGCCTTCGACCGCGGTCAGCGGCGGGTCGTACGTCTTGAGGACACTGATGGCCACGGGCATGACACGGGCGATCTCCCTGCCGACCAGATGGCCGTCGAGAAACTCCCGGAGCGCTTCGACCTCAGGCAGTTCGGGCATGCCTCCAGCCTGCCGCACCCGGCGGGCCGATGCGCGCGGGATCCGGGATGCAGGGCCTGGGGCGGTCGGTGCGGTGCGCCCGGACCGCGGTGCCGGCCGGTGCCGTTACAGCCCGTAGACACGTGCGGCCGTCTCCCCGAACACCGCCCGTCGCTCGTCCGCGGACAGCCGGTCCGTCAGCCCGCGCGCCGCGTCGACGACCTCCGCGTACGAGGCGGCGAGCCGGCACACCGGCCAGTCGGAGCCGAACATCAGCCGCGCGGGCCCGAACGCGTCGATGACGGTGTCCGCGTACGGCCGCAGACCGCTCACCGTCCAGCCGGACCAGTCGGCCTCGGTGACCAGGCCCGAGAGTTTGCACACCGTGTTGGGCAGCTCCGCGAGCACGCGGACGGCGCCGGCCCACGGTTCGTCCTCACCGGAGGCGACGGGGGGTTTGCCGAGGTGGTCGAGCACGAAGGTCAGTCCGGGCACCCGGGCCGCGGCCTCGGCGGCGGCGGGCAGCTGGTGCGGCAGCACGACGAGGTCGTACGCGAGCCCCGCACCGGCCACGGCTTCCAGTCCGCGCAGCACGTCCGGCCGCAGCAGCCACCGGGGGTCGGGCTCCCCCTGCACCTGGTGGCGGATGCCCACGAGATGTCCGCCACCGGGGAGTTGACGCAGTGCGGCAAGGGTGTCGGCGATGTCGGGGGCGGTCAGATCGGTCCAGCCGACGACTCCGGCGACGAGATCCTCGGCGGCGGCGAGGGCGAGGAACTCGGGGGTCTCCTCGGCTACGCACACGGTCTGCACGAGCACGGTGGCGTGCACGCCCGCCGCCCGCGCCTCCGGGCGCAGGTCGGCGAGGGAGAAGCTGCGCCGGATGGGGGCCATCTCGGCGCCGGTGATCCAGTCCTGGTCCCGCACGGAGAGGTCCCACACATGGTGGTGGGCGTCGACGAACGTCACCGGGGCCTTCCCAGCTCCCAGACAACGGGCAGCGAGGCGTCGTTGCCGGCGGACGAGTAGTCGTGGACGACGTCGAGCAGGTCGGCCATACGGGCCTGCCAGGCGACGTTGACGGGCAGTTGCTCCAGTTCGGCGAGCAGCCGGGCGTAGTCGTCGCAGTCGAGGAGGTGGAACAGGTCAGTGCCGCTGCGCCAGATCGTCCAGGCCGTGACGCCGGCGGCACGGATGGCGTCGGTGAGTTCCCGGGGGACCTCGCGGTGGGCCTGTTCGTAGGCGTGGATGCGGTCAGCGCGGACCTTGGTGTGCAGGGCGACTCTCATCGGCTGTCCTCCGAGTCCTTCTGCGGCCGGGGAGCGGTCGGTGCGGGCGGCACCTGCGGCGGCGCGGGCAGCAGCCCTTCGGCGCACAGTTCGTCGTAGAGGGCGGGCGGTACGCGCATGGCGTACAGGGCGGCCGCGTCGCGGACCTCCGCCGCACTGCGGCAGCCGACGAGGGCGCCGGCGACGGCGGGATGGCCCAGGGAGTAGTGCAGGGCCGCGGCCCGCAGCGGTACACCGTGCCGGGCCGCGGCCTCCTGGAGGCGCAGCGCGCGGTCGAGGACCGGCCGGGGTGCCTCGGTGTAGTCGTAGTGTGCGCCCGGTCGCGGGTCGGCGAGCAGGCCGGAGTTGAAGACGCCGCCGACCACGACGCTCTTGCCGCGGGTGGCCGCTTCCGGCAGCAGTTCGGTCAGGGCGCTCTGGTCGAGCAGGGTGTACCGGCCGGCGCAAAGCACTGCGTCGACGTCGGTGTCGCGCAGGAAGCGGGTGAGCATCGGCGCCTGGTTCATTCCCGCGCCGATCGCACCGACGACACCTTCGGCACGCAGCTTCTCCAGTGCGGGATAGGCGTGGCGGAAGGCGGCTTCCTGGTGGTCGTCGGGGTCGTGGAGGTAGACGATGTCGATGCGGTCGAGGCCGAGGCGCCCGAGGCTCTCCTCGATGCTGCGGCGGATGCCGTCGGCGGTGAAGTCCCAGACGCGGCGGTGGTCGGCGGGGACGGCGAAGCCGTGGGCGAGGTCGTCGCCGTCCGGTGGGCAGGGTTCGAGCAGACGCCCGGCCTTGGTGGAGAGGGTGTAGGCGTCGCGGGGCCTGCCGCGGAGGGCTTCGCCGAGTCTGCGTTCGGACAGGCCGAGTCCGTAGTGGGGTGCCGTGTCGAAGGATCGGATGCCCGACTCCCAGGCGGCGTCGACGGCTGCGGCGGCGGCCTCGGGGCCGACGGGACGGTAGAGGTTGCCGATGGCGGCCGCACCGAGGGAGACCCGGGTGATCTCCACCGTCGTGCGTCCGAGCGTGCTTCGTCGCATCCCGTTGCTGCCCCTCGCCTTGGGTCGGACGGCCTTCGATCACCAACGAATATTCATCGGATCACTTGTGGGCGTCAACACCCATGAAGCGGCGAAGTCTTCGACAGCACCCGCCATCTGTCCGATCTATCGCGGCGAGACGAGGGAGTCGCGGGTGTCGAGGGTGTCGAGGGTGTCGAGGGTGTCGAGGGTGTCGAGGGTCAGCAATTCGTCGAGCTCATCCCGCAGGGCGAGCGTGAGCCGGCCGAGGTCCGGCAGCGCCTCGCCGTCGGCGACCAGGCCCACATGCACCTGCCCCCCGTACGTCGACAGCGCCACCGCCAGCGACTGACCGCGGGCGAGCGGTGCCATCGGGTAGATCTCGCGCAAGGGATGCCCGCCCAGGGAGAGCGCCGAGCGGGGCAGCGGCACGCTGGTGACCAGGACGTCGAAGAGCAGGCGGGCCGCGCCGCCCGCGAGCGGTGCGCCGAACCGGTGGGCCAGGGGCGGCAGTTGGTCGGCGAGCACCGCGACCGCACCGGCCCCGCGCGCGGGCCCCGCCGCCTTGTTGCGGTCCATGGCCGTCCGCACGAGAGCCAGGCGCGCCCGCGGGTCGGGCTCGGCGACCGGCAGCTTCAGCAGATATGCGGAGAGCCTGTTGCCCGAACCGGGCGGGCTGCCGGGGCGGCGACGGGTCACCGGCACCAGGGCCCGGGGACCCGAGTCCGGGAGCTGCTCTCCCCGTTCACACATCCAGCGCCGGAGCGCACCCGCGACCACCGCGAGCAGGACGTCGTTGGCGGTGCCGCCGACGACCCGGCGGACGCGTCGCACCTCCTCCAGGGGCAGCACGGCGGTTCCGAGCCGCCGGGTACCGCTGGGACGTGCGGTCAGGGCGGGCAGGCCGCGCGGGTCGAGCCGGCTGGCGCGTACGACGGAGGCCCCGACGCCCACCGCGCGGCCAAGCTCCTCCATACGCGCCCTGGCGAAGCCCGCCAGGTCGAGGGGCCCTGCGAGCCAGGAGCGGGGCGGAACGGGCCGGGGGCGGCGCGTTCCGGTGGTCCGTACGTCGGCGATCTCGTCGAAGATGCCCGCCCCGATGGCCACCGCCCGCATGCCGTCGGCCAGGGCGTGGTGGAGTTTGACGAGCACGGCGAACCGCTTGTCGCCGGTGTCGCGCAGCAGGTACATCTCCCATGGCGGCAGACCGCGTTCGAGCGGCCGTTCCATCAGCTCTCCGGCCGCCGCGGTGACCTCGGCGTCGAAGTCGTCCCCGTCCAACCGGATTTCGCGCACATGGCGGTGCACGTCGAAGTCCTTGGCGGTGCTCCAGGCGGAGCCACCTACGGGCAGCAGGACGTCACGCACCCGCATCCGCATCCGGGGGATCGCGCAGGCGCGGGCGGCCAGCAGACCGAGGAGGCTCCCGGTGTCCCCGGCGTCGCCACCAGGTGCGGAGTCGAAGAGCGCGAGGGCGCCGAGGTGCATCGGGTGGCCGGTGGACTCGAGATGCCAGAAGGCCAGGTCGAGCGGGGCGAGAAGCTCAGTGCTCACATGTTCCTCATGTCTTCCGGGACACCGGAGAACGCAGTCAATCGCTTTCGGTCGGTTACGGTCAAGTACAGATCGTTCACGTACGGTTAACAGTCGACGGCCATCAGATCGCGACCCGCTCTGGGATCGCGAACTCGCACCAGACGCATTTGCCGCTGCCGCGCGACTCCACACCCCAGGACTCGGACAGCCAGTCCACCAGCATCAGCCCGCGCCCCGAGACCCCCGACTCCCCCGCGTCCCGACGCCGCGGCAGCGCGCTGGAACGGTCCTCGACCTCCACCCGCAGGCGCCGCTCGCCGCCGGCCAGCACCCGTACGGTCACGATGGCGCCGCCGTCGGTGTGCATCAGCGCATTGGTGATCATCTCGTCGGCGACCAACTCGATCTCGTCCGCCCGCTCCCCCGCCCCCCACGCCCGCACGGCAGCTCGGACCATGTGCCGCGAGGAGCGCAGCGCCTCCGGGTCGTTCTGCGCCACGTGCTGCTGCAGCCGGCCACCGGCCTGCGGCGTATAGGCCCCCTTGCGGCGCAGCAGCAGAAGGGCGACGTCGTCGTCCCCGCCGCGCTCGTCGACCACTTCGCACAGCCGGTCTGCCAGCAGCTGGAGTTCGCGCGGTCCGTTGCGCACCAGCGCGACCAGTTCCTGCATGCCGTCGTCGAGATCGGCGCCGGGCTTCTCGACCAGTCCGTCCGTGTACAGCAGCAGCGTCTGGCCCGGATCCAGTTCGACGGTGCTGACCGGGTACTCGAGCCGCCCGAACTCGGCCGAGAGCCCGAGCGGCAGCCCGCCCTGCACCGGCAGTCTGCGGCAGCTGCCGTCCTGGTCGCGGATCAGCGGGTCGACATGTCCGGCCCGGACGATCTGCACGACGCCCGTGGACAGGTCCACCTCCGCGTAACTGCAGGTGGCGAACCGGTCGGTGTCGAGCTCGTGGAGAACGACCGAGGCACGGGCCATCACCGCGGCCGGGGTGTGACCCTCGGCCGCGTAGGCCCGCAGCACGATGCGCAGTTGCCCCATGACGGCCGCGGCGTGCGTGTCGTGCCCCTGTACGTCGCCGATGACGGCGCCGACCCGGCCCCCGGGCAGCGCGATGATGTCGTACCAGTCCCCTCCGATGTCCCGGCCGAGCCGGGCCGAGCGGTAGCGCACAGCGATCTGCGCGCCGGGCACCTCGGGGATGCGGCGCGGCAGCATCGCCTGCTGCAGGCCCTCCGCGAGGTCGTGCTCCTGCTCGTAGAGGACGGCGCGCTGAAGGCTCTGGGCGATGCTGCTGCTCAGCGCGACCAGCAGATTGCGCTCCTCCAGGCTGAAGTGGGTCTTGTCGCGGTAGAGCAGGCCGAGCGCCCCGATGGGCCGGGCCTGGGCGATCAGCGGCATGTACGCCGCGGCCGAGATGCCGAGTCCGCTGATGTGGGGCCACAGAACCGGATAGGAGTCGGCGAAGTCCTCCTTGGACTCGATGAACCGCGGCGCAAGTGTGCGCACCACCTCGCTCATCGGGTACTGCTCGTCGACCCGGGTGTAGCGGGTGCCCGGGACGAACGACCCGTCCGGTCCCTCCGCGACCAGATGTATGCGGCCGGACTCGAGCAGGCCCATCACCAGACTCGTGGCCCCGAGGTGCTCCATGCCGTGCGAGTTCTTCAGCAGCTCGATGACGTCCCGCACGGTGCGGGCGTGGGCGAGAGCGGCGGTGGTCGACTCGACGACGCTGGTCTGTCGTTGCCGTTCGACGTCCACCTCGACCCGGGCCGTGGAGTCGGCGAGTTCCTGCGTGGCGTCCCGCACGATGCCGATGATGCGCACGGGACGCCCGGTCCCGTCGCGCCGTACGCATGCCTGGGTGTGTGTCCAGCGCAGGGTGCCGTCCCTGCGCCGGATGCGGAAGTACGCGCCGTAGTGGTCGCTCCCGCGCTTGAGTGCCTGGGCGACCATGCTGTCGAGACGGACGGCCTCGTCCGCCGGCACTCGCACGCCGAGACTTTCCGGTCGGCCGTCGTACTCGTCGGGCCGCAGATCGAACACGTCGAGAGCGGGCTTGTCCATGTGCATCAGCCCGCTGGTCAGGTCCCAGTCGAAGCTGCCCATGCGGTTGAGGGTCAGACTCACGTCCGGGTGCGCCGGCCAGTCGTCGGGGAGCGACAGGGCGCCCGCTGCCCGATCAACCATGGGGCCACTCTGCCATCATTTGCCCCATTCCACGAACGGATGGGCCCGTCCCGCTCAGCCCTGGACGGCGTCCGGAACGACGGGCTCCGCCGAGGGGAGAACGGGGTCCGGTTCGACGGGCACGGGCTGCTGTTCGTCATGGACGGGCGGGCCGTCGGGCTGCGGCGCGAGCTCATCCTCCGGGCCCAGCGGCTCCTGCGGCTCCACCGGTTCCTGCGGGTACTGCGGCTCCTGCGGGTAGTCCGGGCCCTGCGGCACCTCGGCCGGCGCCTCGGTCCCCGGCGCGACCGGCGCCGGCTGCTGGGGCTCGGGGGCCTGCGGCGCGGGCACCGCGCCGGCCGCGGTGGACCCGTCGCCGGAGGGGCTCGGTTCGACGGAACCGGGGACGTCGGTGCGCGAGAGGTCCGAGAACACCTCGTCGGGGTCGACGGGCGGCAGCACCTGGGGGTGCGCGTCCTCCTCGCCGTCGGTGCCGGAGGGACGTTCGATCCAGGAATTGTCGACGACGTTCACGATCACGAGGTTGTTGATGATCTGCGTGGCGGGCTTGACCACGACGACCCGGTCGGCGCGGTATCCCGCCCACGCCTTGCCCTGGACGACCATCGCACCCTTGACGGCCACCGGCGGCTCGAGGGGACTGCCGCCGGCACAGCGCACGCGGGGTGCGCCGTACTGGTCGACGAGGACGGCGGTGCCCGCCTGGAGGACGGCCTGGAAGCCGGTGACCTCTCCGTCGTCGAAGCCGTGATCGGTCACGCGAGTGTCGGCCCGCAGGACGACCGGAGTGAGTCCGCGCAGGAATGTGGCGATGTCCGCCCGGTCGACGTCCGTGGCCGCGGCGAACGCGCGCGTCTTCTCCTTGTCCTCGCCCAGGAGCCGGACCTGCTCCTCGACGTCGCAGCTGGCCACTCCCTGGGTGCCGCCGTAGAGGCCGGGGGTCGAGCCGGACAGGGTGCGCAGCGTGGTGCCTCCACCCGAGGGGCTCTTGGCGGCGGGGGTCACCCGCGGGGGCGCGAACGCGGCCATGGAGATGACGGTCGATGCCATGAAGGGGTCCGAACCCTCGGCCTCGCTCGACTGGAGGATCACCTCTTCCTGTTCGGCGGCGCGGCTCGCGCCGCCGCACCCGGCAACCAGCAAACCTACGCACGACGCGGCAGCCGCCGCGTACAGACGACGCATCGATGAGCGCACCAAGATCTCCCGCCTCCGGCATTTCGACATGTCCTCAATTTCTGACGGACAGTCGGATCCGGCGCGACTTGAACGCGTTCAGTTCAAGCCCTAGGCTGCGGAGCGCAGGGTTTGAACACGTTCAATCCCAGGGGAGGGCGAGATGTTCGTACTGGTCAACATGATCGTGATGCTCGGAATGCTGTTCGTGGTGCCTGCGGGGCTGCGGCTGATCGACCCGGTTTGGCTCGCGACCATTCGGCGGACATGGCCGCTGTTCGCAGTGGCGGGATCGGCGGCGCTGTGGCTCCCGCGCGGCGCCACGGCAGTCGCACTCGCCGCCGTCTACGCCGCGGGCACCCTGTTGCTCGCCCTCCAGGCCGGACTGCGACTGCGGCGCACACGGTCTCTCGCGCCCGCCGAGATCGCCGTGCTCACCGCACTGGTCACGCCATCCGTCGCGGCCACCGCGCTCGTGGCCGAGCGCGCCGGTCACGAGCTGTTCGGCTTCACCCTGCCGATCCTCGCGCTCACCGTGCCGCACTTCCACTTCGCCGGTTTCGCCGCGGCACTGGTGGCGGGTCTGGTGTGCGGGGCGGCAGGCGGACGGCTCGCACGGTTCGCCGCCCTCAGCGTCCCGCTCGGCACCCTGCTGGTGCTCGGCGGGTACTTCGTCGACGACTGGGCCGAGCTGCTGGGCGCCCTGGTACTGACCGCAGGAATGTGGGCGGTCGCCCTGCTGACCTGGCGTGATGTCCGCACCGGCGAGCGCGATCCGGGTACCCGTACCCTGCTCGGCGTCTCCGCGGCCGTACTGGTGGCGACGATGGTGCTCGCCCTGAGCTGGGCGGTCGGCGAGGCCACCGGCCTGCCGCACCCCGATCTGGCCTGGATGGCCGCAACCCACGGCCTCGGCAACGCACTGGGCTTCGCGCTCTGCTCGGTGCTCGCATGGCAACGACTGAAGGAGACACCGGCATGAACACCGGCATCGACGGCACACTGACCTACCCGGAGAAGGGCGCCACCCGGCTGGACCCGCTCCCGGCCGGCTATCACCACCTTCACCACACCGCCCGGATCGGCCGCGGCCGGGCCGTCTTCGAGGCGGCGGGCGCGGCGGTCACCTCGTGGGACGCGCACCGCGGCTCCGGCGCCCGGGTGAGGGCCACGGCACCCCGGGCCGGGGCCGGGGTGCGGGTCCGGATCTCGGTCGGGGCCGGGCCGGTGCGGCTCGACGCGCCGTGCGAGGTGATCTGGGCGGCGTACGAGAGGAACCGGACGGGCTTCGCATACGGGACGCTGACCGGGCATCCCGAGTGCGGCGAGGAGTCGTTCGTCGTCGACCTGCGCGACGACGGTTCCGTGTGGTTCACCGTGACGGCCTTCAGCCGGCCGGCCGCCTGGTACACCCGGCTCGCGGGCCCTGCGGTGCCCGTCGCGCAGAAGCTGTACGCCCGCCTTCTGACGCGTGCGCTGCGGGGGATCGCCGCGGGCGGGAAACACCCGCTCCGCTGATCATCGGAGCCGGGTCGGCCCGATACTGGAGACGATGCAATGGTTCGGCGACGACGCCTACTGGCTGAGCCGGCTGGTCTTCCAGCGGGCTCTGGCCGCCGTGTACCTGATCGCCTTCGTGTCCGCCGCACTGCAGTTCCGGGCGCTCATCGGCGAGCGGGGAATGCTGCCGGTGCCGGAGTTCCTGCGACGGGCGCCCGCCCGGCAGGCGCCGACCCTGTTCCGGCTGCACTACTCCGACCGTTTCTTCGCCGCCGTCGCCTGGACCGGGGCACTGCTGGCGGCCGCGCTGGTGGCGGGCGCGGCGGACGACGTGCCGCTCGGCGCCGCGATGGCGTGGTGGGCGGTGCTGTGGCTGCTGTACCTGTCGATCGTCAACGTCGGCCAGACCTGGTACGGGTTCGGCTGGGAATCACTGCTGCTGGAGACGGGCTTCCTTGCGATCCTGCTCGGCAACGAGCGCACCACGCCACCTGTCGTGGTGCTGTGGCTGCTGCGATGGGTGCTGTTCCGGGTGGAGTTCGGCGCCGGGTTGATCAAACTCCGGGGCGACCGCTGCTGGCGGGATCTGACCTGCCTGTACTACCACCATGAGACGCAGCCGATGCCGGGGCCGCTCAGCTGGTTCTTCCACCATCTGCCCCGGCGCGCGCACCGGATGGAGGTGGGCGCCAACCATGTGGTGCAGCTGCTCGTACCGGTGCTGCTCTTCACGCCGCAACCGGTGGCGAGCATCGCCGCGGGGCTGATCATCGCGACGCAGTTGTGGCTCGTCCTGTCCGGCAACTTCGCCTGGCTGAACTGGCTGACGATCGTGCTCGCCCTGTCCGCCGTCGACGGCTCACTGGTCGCCGACGGTCCCGCACTGCCGGACGCGCCCCTGTGGTACGAGATCGTCGTCATCGCCGTCGCGGTCGGGCTGCTCGCTCTCAGCTACCGGCCGGCGCGCAATCTGCTGTCCCGCCGACAGGCGATGAACCGGTCGTACGATCCCCTCCATCTGGTCAACTCCTACGGCGCGTTCGGGACGGTGGGACGAGTCCGGTACGAGCTGGTCGTCGAGGGGACAGACGAGCCGATCGTCCATGCGGGAACCCGGTGGCGGGAGTACGGCTTCCGGGGAAAGCCCGGTGACGTCCGCAGACTTCCGCGGCAGTTCGCGCCGTACCATCTGCGGCTCGACTGGATGATGTGGTTCGCCGCACTGTCGCCCGCCTATGCGCGGTCCTGGTTCCTGCCGTTCGTGGAGCGGCTGCTCGAAGGGGACCGGGACACGCTGCGGCTGCTCGCCAGCAATCCGTTCCCCGACGCCCCGCCCCTGCAGGTACGCGCCCGGGTCTACCACTACCGGTTCACGACGTGGGCGGAGTGGCGGGCGACGGGTGCGTGGTGGCACCGGACCCCGGTGCGGGAATTCCTGGCGCCGACCAGACTGCGCTGAGGACCGGAACGACCACCGCGAGGGCCCGAACCACGTCCGTGCCCCCTGCCGGGGCGGGCAGGGGGCACGGGGGCGCGGCACAGATCTAGTCGATGCCGGGCAGGATGTGCGGCTCCGCGAGGTCTTCCTCGTATCCGGCCAGCCTGATCGGGGCCGAACGGGCCCAGACTTCGAGGTTACGAATTTCTTCGGCCTTGGCGGCCCGTTCGCCGACGTGTTCCGCCGGCCTCGTCTCTTGCTTCACATCTCGTGTCACCGCGCACTCCTCCGTGTCGCGTAACGGGAACAGGGCAGTCGGGTCGCGGTGGCGCCGTCAACTCGGGCGGGACCGCAGCCGGGTTGAAGGCCTGTCCCAGGACGACCGAAGGGGACTGGTGGAACCCTTGGAGGCCGTCCATTCACCCTAGGGTAACCAAATGAGCGGCCCCATGCTCGATGGGGCCGGAAATCCGACCCATTTCAGGCCAACGACCCCCTCTGGGTGGACAAAAGCCGGTGCACCTGCTGGTGCACCGGCCTAAGGGCGCCGCAATAACGCCGAGTTGCCCGATTCGCCGCTTTCGCCTGCTGCTACCAGTTCGCGGGCGCGTAGTCCTTGAGGAAGCAGCCGAACATGTCCTCGCCGCCCTCGCCGCGCACGATCGGGTCGTAGACGCGCGCGGCTCCGTCGATGAGGTCGAGCGGGGCGTGGAAACCCTCCTCGGCCAGCCGCATCTTGTCCGGGTGCGGGCGCTCGTCGGTGATCCAGCCGGTGTCGACGGCAGTCATCAGGATGCCGTCGCTTTCGAACATCTCCTGCGCGCTGGTGCGCGTGAGCATGTTCAGCGCGGCCTTGGCCATGTTCGTGTGCGGGTGGCCCGCTCCCTTGTAGCCACGGCTGAAGACGCCCTCCATGGCGGAGACGTTCACGACGTACTTGCGCTTGCCCGGTGCGGCGGCCATTGCCGGGCGCAGCCTGCTGATCAGGATGAACGGCGCGGTGGAATTGCACAGCTGCACTTCGAGCAGCTCGACCGGGTCGACCTCGGAGACGGTCTGGATCCAGCTGTTGGTGTCATGCAGGTCGGGGACCAGACCGCCCGCGTCGATGGCCGTACCCGCCGCGATGCGCTCCAGGGACGCGGAACCGCTGACGAGCGCGAGGTCCGTGACGTCCTGCGCGGTCAGGCCCTCGCCACCGCCCGAGGGCAGTGCGGCCACGGACTCCACGGCACCGCTGCCGAACGTGCCGATGACGTGGGCGGGCGGCAGCTCGCCCGCGGGCAGCGGAGCGGACTCCGCGGCGACGAGTTCGCTGTAGGCACCGGGCGAGCGGCGCACGGTCTGTGCGGCGTTGTTGATCAGGATGTCGAGCGGACCCTCGGCGGCGACGGAGTCGGCGAGAGCGACGACCTGCGCGGGGTCGCGCAGATCGATACCGACGATCTTGAGCCGGTGGATCCAGTCGTCGCTGTCCGGCATGGCCTTGAACCGGCGGATCGCGTCGTTGGGGAAGCGTGTGGTGATCGTGGTGTGCGCACCGTCACGGAGCAGGCGCAGCGCGATGTACATTCCGATCTTCGCGCGGCCGCCGGTGAGCAGGGCACGCTTGCCGGTCAGATCGGTGCGGGCGTCGCGCCGGGCGCGGTTCTCGGCGGCGCACGGCTGGCACAGCTGGTGGTAGAAGGCGTCGACCTCGACGTAGCGGGTCTTGCAGATGTAGCAGGACCGCGGGCGCTGGAGTATGCCGGCGATCTCGCCGAGAACGGAGGAGCTGGGCAGCAGCCCCTGGGTCTCGTCGTCGATCCGCTCGGCGGAGCCGGTCGCGGTGGCCTCGGTGACCGTCTTGTCGTGGGCGGTCTTGGCCGCGCGGCGCTCCTGGCGGCGGCGCTGCTTGACCGTCCGGTAGATCCCGGCTGTGGCGCGGCGCACGGTGATGGCGTCGGGGTGGTCGACATCGAGCTTGTCCAGCTCGTCGAGCACGCTCAGGCAAACGGCCAGACGCTCGGGGTCGATGCCCGGTCCGTACACCGGGCTGTCCTCTGTCAGGGTCATGGCCTTTGTCGTTCCCGATCACTCGAATGCCGCAGTTCCAAAAGCGCGATTTTACGGGGCAATGGGGTGACGGCCAAATGACGCGGGTCATGCTCCGGCGACGGATGTGGCGGCGCGAGCTCCGCCGGGGTGCCCGATCACGACGGGGTGGCCTCGTGGCACCTGCCGGGGGTGGCGCGCCGTCGCGGCGGCTGGCCGAATCGCGCCGGGAGGCCTCCCCCGCGAATCGGTCCGGACCCTTGACGGGACTCCCCTGCGGGAGCAAACGCTTGCCCCGAAGCGCCGTACGGATCCACGAGATCACCGGGGGCCGCGCGGACGTCGGGATCGCCCCAGCACTCATGCGGTCCCGGCGCATCCGTTTCACGCCAGATTTCACAATGCCCACACACATCGACCGGTTGCGCCCCACTATGTGATCCGAAAGAGCCGATGTGGGCGGCGGTCGTCGTCATGCGCCGGCCACTTCATGGGGGAGGTGGGGCATGCCGGATGGGGGTCCGGCATGCCCTGCCGGGGAGTTCCTCCCCGCGGTCAGTCGACCGGCCGTCCCTTGCCCAGGGCGATCACGCCGCCTTCGGAGACGGTGTAGAGCCGACGGTCACGTTCCGGATTGACGCCGATCGTGGCTCCGGGCGGCACATCCACGTTCTTGTCCAGGATCGAGCCGCGCACCACAGCGCCCCGCCCGATGCGGACGTTGTCGTGCAGCACGGAGCCCTGCACCACGGCGCCCTCCCCGATCTGCACTCCGGGTGAGAGCACGGACCGGGTGACCTGGCCGCGCACCACACAGCCGGGGCTGACGATCGACTCGCTCGCGATACCTGCGCCGATGAAGCGGGCAGGCGGGAGCTGCCCGGGGTGCGTGTAGATCGGCCACCGGCGGTTGTCGAGATCGAAGGCCGGCCTGGGCGAGATGAGATCCATGTGGGCGTCGTAGTAGCTGTCGAGCGTCCCCACGTCGCGCCAGTAGCCATGCTCATGAGCGCGTTCGCCCGGCACATGGTTCTCATCGAAGTCGTAGAGGTAGGCCACACCGCGCTCGGTCAGCATGGGCAGGATGGAGCCGCCCATGTCGTGTACGGAGCGTGCGTCCTCGGCGTCGCGGTGAAGGGCGTCGACGAGGATCTTCGTGGTGAACAGATAGTTCCCCATCGAGGCGAAGACCTGGTCCGGGTCACCGGGCAGTCCGGGCGGGTCGGCCGGTTTCTCCAGGAACCGCTCCACCCGTGCGCCGTCGGACGCGGGCGTGATGATCCCGAACGACGAGGCATCCGCACGCGGAACCTTGATCCCTGCGACGGTGACTCCCGCGCCGCTCTCGATGTGCCGCTGCAACATCTGCCGGGGATCCATGCGGTAGACGTGGTCGGCGCCGAACACCGCGATGTAGTCCGGCTGTTCGTCGTGGACCAGATTGAGCGACTGCAGGATCGCGTCCGCGCTGCCGAGATACCAGCGCGGGCCCAGCCGCTGCTGGGCGGGGACGGGCGTGACGTAGTTGCCGAGCAGGCTCGACATCCGCCAGGTGGTGGTCACATGCCGGTCCAGCGAATGCGACTTGTACTGCGTCAGCACACAGATCCGCAGGATATCGGCGTTCACCAGACTGGAGAGCACGAAATCGACGAGGCGGTACGTGCCGCCGAAGGTCACTGCCGGTTTCGCACGGTCGGCGGTGAGCGGCATCAGCCGTTTCCCCTCACCGCCGGCAAGTACGACTCCGAGCACCGAAGGTCCACCGCGCATCGCCGCTCCCTCCACGCCTGCCCTGTCACGCCTGCCCAGCCGCGCCCTTCTCCTCGGCCTGTGTCCGGGGCCGCCCGGTGCGGCCCCCACAGCCCGGAGCCGCTCACGCCTGCCGCAGCAGCTCCTCGTACAGTCCGTAGGTGCGCCGGGCCACTTCGTCCCAGCCGAACTCCCGCACGGCGCGCTCCCGGCCCGCCGCCCCCATCCGTGCCCTCGCCTCCGGATCGCCCAGCACCTGGTTCACCGCCGCGGCCAGGCCCGCTTCGAACCCCTCGGCGTCGTCGGCATCGCACGGAACCAGCAGTCCGGTGCGTCCGTCGTCGACGACCTCGGGAATACCGCCGACCGCTGAGGCGACCACTGCCGTTCCGCACGCCATGGCCTCCAGATTGACGATGCCCAGGGGCTCGTAGACCGACGGGCACACGAACACGGTGGCGTGGGTGAGCAGTTGGACGACCTGCGGGCGCGACAGCATCTGCGGGATCCAGTGCACGCCGTCCCGTGCCCTGTCCAGCTCGGCGAACAGCTCCCGGAACTCGCGGTCGACGGCGGGAGTGTCCGGTGCCCCCGCGCACAGCACCAGCTGGGCGTCGGGATCGAACGCACGGGCGGCACGCAGCAGGTGCGGCACGCCCTTCTGGCGCGTGATGCGGCCGACGAACAGCACGAAGGGCCTGCCCGGGTCGAGTCCGATGCGGTCCAGCACTCCGGTGCCCGGGTCGGGGCGGTAGAGCGCGGTGTCTATGCCGTTGTGCACGACGTGCACCCGGCCGGGATCGAGGGCGGGATAGCAGGCGAGGATGTCGTCGCGCATTCCGTGGGAGACGGCCACGACCGCGTCGGCGGACTCGAGCGCCGTACGCTCGGCCCACCCGGAGAGCGCGTAGCCGCCACCGAGCTGCTCGGCCTTCCATGGGCGCAGCGGCTCCAGCGAATGTGCGGTGACCACATGGGGAATCCCGTACAACAGCTTCGCGAGATGGCCGCCCAGGTTGGCGTACCACGTGTGGGAGTGGACCAGGTCGCGGCCGGCCAGTTCCGCGGCCATCGACAGGTCGACGGAGAACGTGCGCAGCGCGTCGTTCGCGTTCCCCAGACGCGTGGAGGGGCCATGGCGCAGCACGCCGTCGGTGGCGCCTTCACCCCAGCAGTGGACCTCCAGATCGGCCAGTGCGCGCAACTCCCGCGCCAGGAACTCCACATGGACCCCGGCTCCGCCGTAGACATCGGGCGGATACTCGCGTGTGAGCAGTCCCACCTTCACCCTTTGATGGTCACTCAGATATGAGCGCCGGGGAAGGGTGCGTCCGGCACCGAGGGGTGCGGGGGCGCCCACGGGCGGTCACAGATGCGGCCTGCCGCGACCGCGGAGCCACGGAGCGTGAGCTGCGCCTGCGGGAAACCCCGGTGACGGCGCACCGGCTCACGGTCGAGGATGTCGCGGTGGCCGTCGGAGAACGAACCACCCCGGGGCCGTGCACCGGCCCGGCGCCGCGCGCCGCGGTGGCGCAAATCGGATACTGGTGTATGAACCCGAGCGTGTCGCACGGTTCGGCCTCCGCCGGGTCCGCCCGCGCCCCCGTCGGAAGGGGGACCAGGGAAGTAGTCCCGTACTGCGTCAGCAGTACGTCCAAGTGCCTGCTCAAGAACGACGACGTGAACGCAGAAGGGGGACAGGGTGGTCACTATGAGTTTCCTCGCGCTGTCCGTGCTCCTGTCACTGGTCTCCGCGGTCGCCTATGCGGCCGGGGCGATCCTCCAGGAGCACGTGGCGACCACCACCCCTTCCCGCCCGTACGCACCGCTGCACCACGGCGGCTGGTGGGTGGCCGTCGCACTGAACGGCGTGGGCGCGGTCCTGCATGTGATGGCTCTGGCGTACGGTCCGCTGAGCGTGGTCCAGCCGCTCGGCGCGCTGACGATCGTGTTCGCGCTGCCGATGGCCGCGCTGTTCGTGCACCGCAGGGTCGGAGCGACGGCGTGGCGCGGGGCGATCATGGCAACGGTCGGTCTCGCGGGCCTGCTCGCCCTGACGCAGGAGGGGGCGTCACGCACGCCGGGCGCCGCGGAGCGCGGACTGCTCGCGGCGGTGACGCTGGGCGCGGTGGCACTGCTGTTCCTGGCCGCGCAGACCGTGCGTCGGCCGATCGTGCGGAGCGTGCTGCTGGCCTGCGCGGCAGGGGTCGCGTTCGGTATCGCGTCGGTGTTCACGAAGACCGTTGCCGAAGGCTGGGCGTGGAACGACCCGTTCGCCCGGTGGCCGGCCCTGATCGTCGTGGCGGTGCTCGCGGTCGGCGGGCTGCTGCTGTCGCAGGCGTCGTACCGGGGCGCGGGCCTGGCGGCGCCGCTCGCCACCCTCACGGTGATCAACCCCGTGGTGGCCGCGGCGGTCGGAATCACCCTGTTCGGCGAGGACTTCCGCTACGGCGTGACCGGCACGGTCCTGGCGCTCGGCTGCGGAGTGGTCGCCGCGGGCGGGCTGATCCTGCTGACGATCGAGCGGCTCGGCAACGGCGGCGACGTCCGCCGTGGGGACACGCCGAGCGTCCGCTCAGACGCCCGGCGCGACACGCCGCTCGGGGACCGGCTCGCCCGGCAGCGAGAGGGGCGGCGCGGGTCAGATCGACACGCCTCCCGATCTGAGGTAGGCGAGGGGATCGATGTCGGAGCCGTATCCGGGGCCGGTGCGGATCTCGAAGTGCAGATGCGGTCCGGTGCTGTTGCCGGTGGATCCTGAACGGGCGATCCGTTGTCCTGCGGCCACGTGCTGGCCACTGCGGACGGTGAGGGCCGACAGGTGCGCGTACTGGCTGTACCTGCCGTCCTTGTGACGTATGACGACCTCGTAGCCGTACGCGCCGCCCCAGCCGGCCGAGACGACCGTGCCTGCGGCGACGGCCTTCACGGATGTCCCGGTGGGCACGGGGAAGTCGACGCCCGTGTGGTAGCCGCTGGCCCATGAGGAGCCCGCGGTGCGGTAGGCGGTGGAGGGGCCGGCGGCGACGGGAGCGCTGAACGTGCTGCCAGCGGGATTGGTTCTGACCTGCTGCTTGGGCTTGGCCTGCTGCTTGGGCTGCCGCTTGGGCTTGGCCTGTTGCTCGGCTTTCGGCTGCTGCTTGGGCTCGGCAGCCTGCCGCTGGGGCTTCGCCGAGGGTTTGCGGGCTTCGGGAGGTGCGGGGGTGGCCTGCGCGGGGCGCTTTTCGGCCCGGGCCGCGGGGGCGCGCAGGACGAGCCGCTGGCCGGGGAAGATCAGATCCGGGTCGTTCCCGACGACCGCGCGGTTCTGGGCGTACAGCCGTTCCCAGCCGCCACGGATGCTCTCCCGGTCGGCGATGCTCGACAGCGAGTCGCCACTCGCGACGGTGTAGCCCTCCCGCTTGGTCGGCACGGTGGTGGGGCTCGCCTTGGACGCAGGGGCGGCTCGGGGCGTGGTGCGCCCGAGCGGGGCGAGGTCCGGTGCATCGCCGCCGCGGGTGAGCCCCGCCCGCTCGGAGCACGTGGGCCAGGCACGCGGACCCTGTCCTTCGAGGACCTTCTCCGCGACGGCGATCTGCTGGTCCTTCGTGGCGAGATCCGCACGGTCGGCGTACCGGGTGCCGCCGTACGCCTCCCACGTGGACTGGCTGAACTGCAGCCCGCCGTAGTAGCCGTTGCCGGTGTTGATGCTCCAGTTGTTCGTGGACTCGCAGGCGGCGACCTTCTCCCAGACGTCGACGGACGCCGCGTGCGCCGATCCCGCGCCGACGAGGGGCAGTGCCATGCCGGCGCCGCCGGCGGTGACGGTGAGTGAAGCCCTGTTGATGCGACTCGGCTGATATCGGCGGTGCCGACCGGTTCCGGCCATGGTGTGGTCCCCCACTACATGTAGGTCACGCATGCAGGTGTTGCCGCAAGCGGCCAACGTAGGGGCGGCGTACGGAGGGTGACAAGGTTTCGGCCCAAGAGTGGCCGGAAGACAGGCCCTTGGGCGGAGCATCGCGAGCGCGCTTGGCCAACCCCCGCTCAGGTTCCTGAGCGTCCGGCCGCTCGCGGGCGCAGCGCCCGGTCACACGACGCGGCGTCCGCCGCCCCGCTCCAGGAAATCCGAGAGCGGCAGCGTCGCCGCCCCCACCGTCACCGCGTCCACCCCGAGCCTGCCGAGCTCGATCGTCGTGCGCGACGCCGCGTGGCGGAGCGCGTACTCTCCCGCGTGGCGGCGCACTTCGGGCAGCAGGTGCGGGCCGAGCAGCAGCCCCGCCCAGCCCCCGAGCAGAATGCGCTCGGGCCGGAACAGGTTGATCAGATCGGCGACGGCCGCACCCAGGTACTCTGCGGTGTCGTCCAAAAGGGAGAGGGCGACGGGGTCCGCGGCCGCCCCCTCCTGCGAGGGAAATGCCGCGGCCAGCAGCGCCGCCAGTGCCGTCTCGTCGTCCGCCTCCGCCGGCAGCGGTCCGCCCGCCTCCTGCCAGCGCTCACGGAGCGCTTCCGCACCGGCGTACGCCTCCAGGCAGCCGAGGGAGCCGCAGCGACAACGCCGCCCCCGGATCCGTACCGTCGTGTGGCCCCATTCGAGCGCGCTGGTGCGCGCGGCCTCGTCGGGGGTGGCGGCGTGCACGACGCACGCGCCGACACCCGAACCGATGAGCGCGACCGCGGCCGTCGCCGCACCGCGTCCACCGCCGAACCACATCTCGGCCTGGCCGAGGGTCTTGGCTCCGTTGTCGATGAACAGCGGTACGTGCGACGGGATGTCGACGGCGTCGCGCAGCAGTTGTTCGAAGGGGACGGCGGTCCAGCCGATGGTCTGGCCGTGCACGATCGCGCCATGCTGCGCGGACTGCTCGATGAGTCCGGGTACACCGATGCCGATGCCGAGCACGCGCGCGGGGTCGGCGCCCGAGTCGCCGAGCACCTCGGCGACACCGGTTCGTACATGGGCGACGACGCGCTCGACGTCGTAGCCGTGCTGGGCGAGCGGCCGCTCGGTGCGGGCGAGTTCGGTGAGGGAGAGGTCGAAGAGTTCGACACGGACCCGGGTCTCGCCGATGTCGATGCCGATCACGAGTCCGCCGGCGGGCGCGACCCGCAACAGTGTACGTGGCCGGCCGCCGTCGGAGTCGACGATTCCGGCCTCTTCGAGCACTCCCTCGGCGACAAGCTCGGAGACCACGTTGCTGATGGAACCCGAACTGAGCCCGGTGGCCGGTCCGAGCTCCTGGCGGCTCAACGGCCCGTCGAAGTACAACCGCTGCAGGACCAGGGCGCGGTTGCCCCGCCGCAGGTCACGCACTGTCCGTCTCTTGCCCTCCGCCATGGTGCTCCTTCCCGGACGCAACATACCCCGGCGGTGCCGGTGCTCCCCGGGCAGGCATGTGTCCCCGCCGGGCGTCGTCGGCGGGGACACAGGGCCCAGGGTGCGAAGCCGGGTCAAAGACGCACGGGTGCCGAGGGCTCGGTGCCCGTCGTGGCGCAGACGGACGCCGCGACCTGAGAGGCGAAGGCGAGCATCGCCTCGACACGCGAGTCCGGCAGGTCGAGCCGCCACGATTCGGCGGCGAGCCACGCGAGCACACCCGCCATGAACGCGTCCCCCGCCCCGATGGTGTTGACCACCTCGACCGGTGCGGCAGGAACGGCGACGGCGCTGCCACCGGCCGAGTACGCGACGCTGCCCCGCGCGCCACGGGTCATGACCACGAGCCGGCCGCCGCGCGCGAGTTCGCGGCAGCTCGTGTCCGGCTCGCGGTCCGGCCACAACCGTGCCAGGTCCTCGTCGCTGGCCTTCACGAGGTCGGCGGCCTCGCACAGTTCACGCAGCAGGCCGAGGCTGCGGCTCGCCGGGAGGGTGCGGTCCTCCCGCACATTGGGATCTACGACGAGCAGGCTGTCCCGGGCCGCCGCCCGGGCCGTCGCGGCGACGACGGATGCCGCAGGTTCAACGACGGCCGCGAGTCCGCCCGCGTACACCGCGCCGAATCGGGCCACCTCGGCCGTCCGGTCGGGCAGGTCGAAGGCCGCGGTGCGGTCCGTGTGGAAGTGGTAGCGGTTGCCCTGCGGCCCCGGATCGGCCACGGCGAGCGTGGTGGGCAGGGCGGAACGCCCGCACAGGGAGAGGTCGACTCCCGCGCCGGTGAGCCGTCGCTCGATGCTTCTCGCGAAGGCGTCGCCGCCCAGCGTCCCGGCGAAGCCGACCGGCGTGCCGAGCCGGGCGAGTCCCACGGCGACGTTGGCGGGCGCGCCGCCGGGCTGGGCGCGCAGGGACTCGGGGTCGCCCGGCTCCGGTACGAGGTCGATCAGCGCCTCGCCGAGTACCAGCACGGCGCGGCTCACGGCTCCACCACGATCTTGCGGCCGTGGCCGGCCTTGAAGCGTTCGATGGCGTCCGGGTACTGCTCCAGCGGCAGCCGGTCGCTGATGAACACCGACGGGTCGAGCACCCCGGTCGCGAAGAGCGCCGCGGCCCGCTCGTAGCTGTGGAGCACCGCCATGGAACCGGTGATGGTGATCTCCTGGTTGTAGATGCGGTACGGCTCGATGACGGCGGTGGTGGCGTAGTCGGCGACGCCGAACTGGAGGAAGGTGCCTCCCTTGGCGACGCGCCCGAGGCCGTCCTGGATGGCCTTGGCGTTGCCGGTCGCGTCGATGACGACGTCCCACCCGCCGGGGCGGTCGAGTTCGTCGGCGGAGGCAGCGGTACGGGAGCAGCCGAGGAGACCCGCGGTGGCGAGCCGGTCGGGATTGACGTCGAGGACGTCGACGCCTGCCGCGCCGGTGCGCTTGGCCAGTTCCAGCATCATCAGACCCATCGTTCCGGAGCCGTAGACGAGGACCTCGGCGCCGAGGGTGCTGCTGAGCACGTCGTAGCCGCGTACGGCGCACGACAGCGGTTCGATGAGTGCGGCGTCCTTCACGTCGATGTGGGCGGGCAGCCTGACGCAGTTGGCGACGGGCGCGACGGCGTACTCGGCGGCGCCACCGGGGACGGTGACGCCGATCGCTGCCCAGCGGTCGCAGAGGTTGCCCCGCCCGCTGCGGCAGTAGCGGCACTCGTGGCAGTGCAGCGACGGGTCCACGGCGACCTGGTCGCCGACGGCCAGTTCGGTGACGTCCTTGCCGATGCCGACGACCTCGCCGGCGAATTCGTGGCCGGGCACGAGGGGCAGGGTGGGCGCGAACTCGCCCTGGAGGATGTGCAGATCGGTGCCGCACAGTCCGCAGGACGCCACCGAGACGACGACGTCACGGGGCCCGGGGGTCGGATCGGGGACGGTACGGACGACGACCTTGCCGGGGGCTTCGACGATCGCTGCCCTCATTTGACGGCTCCAAGGGACAGGCCCTGGACGAGTTTGTCCTGGGCGGCGTAGCCGGCGGCGAGCACCGGCAGGGACACGACGACGGACGCGGCGCACAGCTGGGCGAGGAACAGGCCCTGGCTGGTGACGAATCCGGTCAGATGCACGGGGGCGGTCTGGGCGACGACGCCGGTGAGCACCCGTGCGAACAGCAGCTCGTTCCAGCTGAAGATGAAGCAGATCAGTGCGGTGGCGGCAATCCCGGGCCCCGCGACGGGTGCGACGACCCGGGTCAGGACGGTCGGCAGCCGTGCGCCGTCGACCTGCGCGGCCTCGATGATGGAGACGGGTACGTCGGCGAGGAACGACTGCATCATCCAGACCGCGATCGGCAGGTTCATCGAGGTGTAGAGGATGACGAGGAGCCAGATGTTGTCGAGCATCCCCGTGTTCTTGGCGAACAGGTAGACGGGGAGCAGTCCGGCGACGACCGGCAGCATCTTGGTGGACAGGAAGAAGAACATCACGTCGGTCCACTTGCGCACGCGCCGGATGGACAGGGCGTACGCGGCGGGCAGCGCGAGGGCAAGCACAAGGATCGTGGAGAACACGGATGCGGACAGCGAGTTGATCAGCGGGGGCCAGGGGGTGGGTCCGCCGCCGCCTCCGAAGAACTCGCGGTAGCCGTCGAGGGTGAGCGAGGCGGCGAGCGAGGGCGGGTTGGTGGCGGCGTCCGCCTCCGAGTGGAAGGAGGTGAGCAGCATCCACAGGGCGGGCAGGCAGAACGCGATGCCGGCGATCCAGGCGGTCAGGCCGAGGGCGGCGGAACGCCGGCGGGCCTTGCGGGCGGCGGGTGGCAGTGTTCGGTGCGGCGGTCGGGCGGTGGCTGTGGTCATGCGCGGGTCGCCTCCTCACGGAAGAGGGACGAGACCACCCGGAGTGCGAACGTCGCGATGACGATGGTGCCGATCACGACGACGACTCCCGCGGCGGACGCCAGTCCGTACTCGTGGGCCTGGTAGAAGGTCTGGTAGACGGTGTACGGGAGATTGGCGGTGCCGAGCCCGCCCGACGTGATCGTGAACACGGCGTCGAAGTTCTGCACGATGTACACCGAACCGAGCAGGATGCCCAGTTCGAGATAGCGGCGCAGATGGGGCAGCGTCAGGTAGCGGAAGACCTGCCAGTTTCCGGCGCCGTCGAGGCGGGCGGCCTCCATCATCTCGGCGGGCCTGCTCTGCAGTCCGGCGAGCAGGATCAGCATCATGAACGGGGTCCACTGCCACACGAGGGCCGCTTCGACGGCGAGCAGCGGCATGTCCGAGATCCAGTCGGGCTGAGCCGGTGCCTCGACCCCGAAGAGTCCTGCGGCCCAGTTGAGCGCGCCGTTGAACAACCCGTACTCGGGGTTGTAGAGGGCGTGCTTCCACAGCAGGGCCGCGGAGACCGGCACCAGCAGGAACGGGGTGATGAGCAGAGTGCGCACCATGCCGCGGCCGAAGAAGGCGCGGTCCAGCAGCAGAGCGAGGAGCAGTCCGAGCACGACGCTCGCCACGACCACGCTCGCGGTCAGCACGACGGTGGTGAGGACGGACTCGCGCAGTGCTGCGTCCGTGAACACGGCGGCGTAGTTCGTCAGCCCGGTGAAGGCGCGTTCGTCCGGATCGAGCGAGTTCCAGTCGAAGAGCGAGATCACGAGTGTGGCCACGAACGGCAGTTGGGTGACGGCGATGAGGAAGACCAGGGCGGGCAGGAGCGGTGCCCGGGTGGCCCAGGCGCGTATCCCCTTCCTGCTCCCCGCGGGGCGGACGGCCGGCTCGGCGGGGCCGGGTACGGTGCCCGCCCGTGGGTGCGACGGTGTACTGAGGGAGGTGCTCACCGGTACTCCTCGGCGACCTTCTCGGCCAGTGACTGGGAGGCCGCGATGGCCTGGGACACGGACTGGCGGCCGGCGATGGCCGCGCTGATCTCCTGGGAGACCTTCGTCCCGAGATCGGTGAACTCGGGGATGCCCACGAACTGGATGCCGGCGGTGGGGCGCGGCTGCGTGCCGGGGTTCTGCGGATCGGCGCCGGCGATGGCCCGCTCGGTGACCTTCGCGAAGGCCCCCGCCGCCTCGAGGTACTGGGGGTGGTCGTAGGTGGAGGCCCGTTTGCCGGCGGGCACGTTCGCCCAGCCGCTCTCCTTGCCGACCAGTTCCTCGTACTCCTTGCCGGACGCCCAGGAGATGAACTTCCATGCCTTGTCGGGCTTCTTGGACGCCTTCTGCATGCCCCAGGCCCAGGTGTAGAGCCATCCTGAGCTGTCGGTCTTCTCAATGGGTGCCGGTACGTAGCCGATCCGGCCCTTCACGGGTGAGCCAGGGGCCTCCAGCGATCCGGCGCCGGCCGTGGCGTCGTACCACATGGCGGTCTTGCCCTGCGTCATGTTGTTGAGGCACTCGGCGTAGCCGGACTGCGCGGCGCCCGACTCGCCGTGCTCGCGGACGAGGTCGACGTAGAACTTGGTGGCCCGGGCGAACTCGGGTGAGTCGAGCCGCGCCTGCCAGTCCTTGGTGAACCATGTGCCGCCCATGGTGTTGACGACGGTGGTGAGCGGCGCGATGACCTCGCCCCAGCCGGGCAGTCCGCGCAGGCAGATCCCCTTCATGCCCTTCTGCGCGCCGTCGGCTTTCGCGGCAAGCCGGGCGACCTGCTGCCAGGTGGGCTTCGCAGGCATGGTCAGGCCCTCGGCCGCGAAGACGTCCTTGCGGTACATGAGGAAGGACGACTCGCCGTAGAACGGCTGGGCGTACACCGTGCCTTCGTGGGTGAGTGACTGCGCGACCGGATCGAGGATGTCGTCCTGGTCGAAGGCGGGGTCGGCGGCGGTGTACGGGTCGAGGGGGTGGAGCCAGCCGTTCCCGGCGAAGAACGGGACCTCGAAGTTGCTGATGGTGGCGATGTCGTACTGCCCGGCCTGGTTGGAGAAGTCCTGGCTGATCTTGTCGCGGACGTCGTTCTCCGGAAGCACGGTGAAGTGGACCTTGATCCCGGTCTTCTTCGTGAAGTGCGCGGCGGTCAGCTTCTGCAGTTCGACCATCTGCGGGTTGTTGACCATGAGCACGTTGAGTGCGTCACCGCCTCCGAAGGAGGTGCCGCCGGCTCCGGCGCAGCCGGCGGCGAGCAGGGTCATGGCTGCTGTGCCCGCGCCCGCCCGCACGCGGATTCCACGTCGTCGTCGTCGGTGGGGCATGTGTTCTCCTGATCATCGGTAGCGGCTCGGTGTGCATCGTTTTCGGGTACGCCGGACTCGCCCGGAACGCGGCGTGCGGCGGGTTGGGGTCGGGAGAGCGGTGGGTCAGACGCGGATGACCTGCGGCCCCAGCAGGGAGTAGCGCTGGGCCTCGGCAGAGGACAGTCCGGCATCGGTGACCACGGCCTCGAAGTCACCGACGTCGGCGAAGCGGCAGAAGCTGACCGCGCCGAACTTGGTGTGCACGCCGGTGAAGATCCGGCGCCGGGCGCTGCGCATGGCCTGCGCCTTCACTTCGCCGACGGCGGGGTCGGGGGTGGTGAGGCCGTATTCGCGGGAGATGCCGTTGGCTCCTACGTACGCCAGGTCGATGACGAAGTCGGCGAGCATCCGGGTGGCCCAGTGGTCCACGGTGGCCATGGTCTGGCCGCGGACCCGGCCGCCGAGCAGCAGCACGGCGGTCTTCTCCGCGTCGGCGAGGACGGTCGCCACCGCCAGCGAGGCGGTGACCACGGTCAGCGGCCGGTCCCGGGGCAGGGCATCGGCGACGAGCTGCGGGGTGAAGCCCTCGTCGACGAAGACGGTTTCCGCGTCACCCAGCAGATCGGCGGCGGCCGCCGCGATCCTCGACTTCTGCGGTACGTGGCGGGTGGTACGCATGGAGAGCGTCGTCTCGAACCCGGCGCTCTCCACCGGATGGGCACCGCCGTGCGTGCGCCGGACCAGTCCGTGCTCCTCCAGGGTGTGGAGATCCCGGCGGATGGTCTCCTTGGCCACCCGAAAGCGGACGGCCAGCGTGTTGACCTCGACCGACCCGTCCCGTCGGGCCGTGTCGAGAATTCCGCGTCGGCGTTCCTCGGTGTCCACGACACACTTCCCTGCTGTGCTGGTGCTGCTCCGGTGTTGCCCTCGGGCCCGTCGTCCGTTCGGGCCCATGCGTCGTTTGTACAAGCAGGCCCCCCTGCTGGACCAGCGTCTTCGCCGGATACGGTGTGCCCGTTCCTGCCCGTTTCGGATTTCGCGTCCCCGCTGGTGGGACGGCCTTCGGCGGCCGCGGCTGCCGGGCCGGCCGCCCGCTTCGGTCCTGACGAAGCCCGAACGGCGCCCGCGTGCGGGCGCGCGTGCCCGGGTAGGGGTGCGGAACACCGCCCGTACCCGGACGATCGATGAATGGCCGGGGTCGCCCGTACGTATGCGTAGGGCGGAACGGACCGGTTCTTCCGACGAACATCACGGATATCCAGGACACCCAGGAGCACACGCATGAGTGGAACCGCCCAGATCGGCGTCACCGGGCTCGCGGTGATGGGCCGCAACCTCGCCCGCAACTTCGCGCGCAACGGATTCACCGTCGCCGTGCACAACCGGACGGCGGCGCGCACGCGGGCGCTGGTCGAGGAATTCGGTGACGAGGGCACGTTCGTCGCCGCCGAGTCGGCGCAGGAGTTCGTCGCCGCACTGGAGCGGCCGCGGCGTCTGGTCATCATGGTCAAGGCGGGCGAGCCGACGGACGCGGTGATCGAGGAGTTCGCGCCGCTGCTGGAGGAGGGCGACGTCATCATCGACGGCGGCAACGCCCACTTCGCGGACACCCGGCGGCGCGAGAAGGAGCTGCGGGAGCGCGGTATCCATTTCGTGGGTGTGGGCATCTCCGGCGGTGAGGAGGGGGCGCTGAACGGGCCCAGCATCATGCCGGGCGGTTCCGCCGAGTCGTACCAATCGCTCGGCCCGCTGCTGGAGAGGATCGCCGCGAAGGCGCCCGACGGCGCACCGTGCGTCACCCACGTCGGCCCGGACGGTGCCGGTCACTTCGTGAAGATGGTCCACAACGGCATCGAGTACGCGGACATGCAGCTGATCGCGGAGGCGTACCACCTGCTGCGCGCTGTCGCCGGGTACTCCCCCGCGCAGATCGCCGAGACCTTCCGCACCTGGAACACCGGGCGGCTGGACTCGTACCTCATCGAGATCACCGCGGAGGTGCTGGCGCACACGGACGCGGCGACCGGCAAGCCGTTCGTCGACATCGTCACCGACCGGGCCGAGCAGAAGGGTACGGGCCGCTGGACTGTGCAGATCGCCCTCGATCTGGGTGTCCCGGTGTCGGGCATCGCCGAGGCGGTCTTCGCACGTTCCGTTTCGGGGCACGCAGAGCTGCGCGAGGCCTCCAGGGAACTTCCCGGCCCGTCGGCGAAGCCGCTGGGCGAGAGCGAGGCGGCCCGCTTCGCCGCCCAGGTCGAGCAGGCTCTGTACGCCTCGAAGATCGTGTCGTACACGCAGGGCTTCCACCAGGTGCAGGCGGGCAGCGAGGAGTACGGCTGGGGCGTCGACGAGGGGGCGGTCGCGGCGATCTGGCGGGCGGGGTGCATCATCCGGGCGGCGTTCCTGGACCGGATCCGCGGGGCGTACGACGCGCAGCCCGACCTGCCCAGCCTGCTGTCGGACAAGGAGTTCGCGGAGGAGATCGGGGCCGCGCAGGACGACTGGCGCGACGTGGTGGCGACGGCCGCCCGGCAAGGTGTGCCGACACCCGGTTTCTCGGCCGCGCTGGCCTATTACGACGCCCTGCGTGCCCGGCGTCTGCCGGCGGCGCTGACGCAGGGCCAGCGGGACTTCTTCGGCGCGCACACGTACCGGCGGACGGACCGGGAGGGCTCGTTCCACACGCTGTGGGGCGGTGACCGGTCCGAGGTGGCGACCGACTGACCAAATGCCCCGTCCCTGCGCCTCGGCATGACTCCCGGGCGCCTGATCTTCGCCCCGCCGGCGTGCCGGCGGGGCGAAGCACTTCCGGGTGCGGAAACGGAATTCGGCAAAACGTGCCGTGCCGCCCGCCGTCCAGAACCCGGTCCCGTGAAGTGCCCTGTCCCGTAAGGGATTCCGACAGTCCTTCCATGCCCCGCCGCGCCCCGGCCTCCTGGCCGGCCGCACAGGGCGCCACCTGCGCAAACCGATGGCCGTCCACCTCCGTCGCTGCCCCGTCCGACGGCCGTCCTGCGAGGCGGGCCACCGAAGTTGTGGCGATCGTCGCCGAACGGGACGGCCGTCCCGCACGTACTGGACGTACAACCGGATCGGACCGGATGTCGGACGAAGGACGAACGCAATGACGCCTATCAGCCCAAGCCGGTGGCCGCGACCAGCACGCAGGAGCATCGCCCTCGTCACCTGCGGTGCGCTGGCCGCAGCGGGGCTCACAGCCGCTGGTGTGGCGATGCTGAAGCCGCACACCGCGACCGCCTCGAGCCACCGGGAGGCGCCGCTGATAGCGGGGCAGCCCCAGTTCGACAACACGGACGTGTACGCCTTCGTCAGTCCCGACCATCCGGACTCGACGACACTCGTGGCGAACTGGCTGCCGTTCCAGGAGCCCGCGGGCGGCCCGAACTTCTACCCGTTCGCCCAGGACGCCCGCTACAGCATCCACGTCGACAGCGACGGTGACGCGCAGGACGACCTGCTGTACCGGTTCACCTTCAAGGACCACCGGAAGAACGAGAACACCTTCCTGCACAACACGGGCGCGGTCGAGAGCCTGGACGACCCCGACCTCAACTTCACCCAGACCTACGACATCGAGCTCGTGAGGCTGGAGCACGGCAAGGCCGTCTCGACGCACAAGGTCGCCGAGCACCTGCCGACCGCGCCCGCGAACGTCGGCAAGGCATCGATGCCCGACTACCAGAAGCTGCGCGACCAGGCTGTCCACGAGGTCGCGGGCGGGCTGAAGACCTTTGCCGGACAGGCCGACGACCCGTTCTTCCTCGACCTGCGCGTCTTCGACCTGCTGTACGGCGGCGACCTGTCGGAGGTCGGCAACGACACGCTCAGGGGCTACAACGTCAACACGATCGCCCTGCAGGTGCCGAGCGCGTACCTGCGGCAGTCCGAGACGCAGCCCGTCATCGGCATCTACTCGACGACGGAGCGGCAGAACGCCAGCGGTGACTGGACACAGGTGTCGCGGCTCGGCATGCCGCTGGTCAACGAAGTGGTCAACCCGGTCAAGGACAAGGACAAGTTCAACGCCTCGTCGCCCGAGAACGACGGTGACTTCCTCAAGAACGTCACCGAGCCCGAGCTGCCGAAGCTCATCGAGTCGATCTACAAGATCAAGGCTCCGGCGGAGCCGCGCGAGGACCTCGTCTCGGTGTTCCTCACCGGCGTGAAGGACCTCAACCAACCCCCCGGGGGCACACCGTCGGAGATGCTGCGCCTCAACACCTCCATCAAGCCGGAGGCGAAGCCGAAGCGGCTGGGCGTCCTGGACGGCGACAACGCCGGTTTCCCCAACGGACGGCGCCTGTCGGACGACGTGCTCGACATCGCGCTCCAGGTCGTCGAGGGCGAACTCGTCGACTCCAAGAACGACTTGGGGGATGCGGTCGACGCCAATGACAAGGAGTTCGGCCACTCGTTCCCGTACGTCGCCCTGCCCGCCTCCGGCTCCGACACCCGGGCGGCCGCCAACGCCGAGAAGAAGAACGCGACGGGTCTGACCGGCGGAGCGTCGACCCTCACCGGATCGTGGAGCGACGGCACGATGATGGCCGCCACCGGTGCCGGAGCTGTGCTGCTGGCGGTCCTCGGCGCGGTCTGGCTGCGCGCCCGCCGCCGCCCCGCCCGCCGTTCCTGGCTCGGCTGATCCGCCGGGACGTCCGGCACCCAGACCGGCCCGCCGGCGCCATCCGCTCCCCCACGGCGGCGCCGGCGGGCCGCCCCTTCGACAGCACCGAGGAAGTTGACACACATGCCCGTACGGAAGCCGCTGCTCGCGCGAGTGCGTGAGCGAGGGTTCGGCCCGCGTCTGCGGATCGCGGTCGCTGCGGCCGTGGCCCTGGGATTCACCGCCGCCTCGGTGGCCGCCGGTGCGGACGGTGACTCCGAACGGCCCGCACGGACGGCGCCCGCGCTCGCCGCAGGCATGCCCGTCGAACGGCTGGCGGCCGGCGATCTCGCGCAGGGCACCGCCACCCTGCAGAAGCACCTCGACGCCCAGCCCAAGGACGCCTCCGGGTGGGCGACGCTGGGCGCCGCGTACGTCGAACAGGCGCGGATCAGTGGCGATCCGACACGGTATCCGCAGGCGGAGAAGGCGTTCGCACGCTCGCTGAAGCTGCGTCCCGCCGACGAGAACGACGCCGCCCTCGCGGGACAGGCAGCGCTTGCCGCGGCCCGGCACGACTTCGACACGGCTCTCGCCCTGGCGGACCGGGCTCTGCGAGTGAACGCGTACAGCGAACGGGCTCTGGCCTGCCGGGTCGACGCGCTCGTCGAGCTCGGCCGCTACGACGAGGCGTACCGGGCGGTGCAGCTCGCCGACGGCCGACGCCCCGGCATCCCGGTCTTCACCCGGTACGCGTACGTGCTGGAGCTGCGCGGCGACGCGAAGGGGGCACGACGAGTGCTGACGAGGGCGCTGGAGTCCGCGACGGGTACCGGGGACATGGCGTACGTCGCCACCGCTCTCGGTCAACTGGCGTGGAGCCAGGGCCAGTACCCGCAGGCACTCGATCACTTCGCCGCCGCGCTGCGCGCCGATCCGGAGTATCTGCCGGCACGGGAGGGGCGTGGACGCACCTACGCCGCACAAGGAGATACGAAGCGGGCGCTGAGCGATCTGGAGAAGGTCGTACGCCTCCAGCCGCTCCCGGGCGCAGTGGCGGCCCTCGGGGAACTGCGCGAGACGGCCGGGGACCGTGCGGGGGCGGCGGAGCAGTACGAACTGGCCGGCACGTGGATGCGGCTGGCCTCCGCGAACGGTGTCGCCACGGACCTGGAATCGGCCCTCGTCGCGGCCGACCACGGTGACGCCCGCGAGGCGCTGACATCGGCACGCGCCGAATGGAAGCGCCGCGAGACCGTCCACACCGCGGACGCTCTGGCGTGGGCGCTGCACGTGAACGGCAAGGACCGGGAGGCGTTGCCGTACGCGGCGAAGGCGACGGCCGCCTCGCCGGGGTATCGCCATGCGTCGTTCCTCTTCCACCGCGGCATGATCGAGCGCGCCCTCGGCGACGACGCGCCGGCCGAGCGCCATCTGCGCGCCGCGCTCGATCTGAACCCGGGCTTCTCACCCGTCGATGCGCGCAAGGCCAGGTCCGCCCTGAAAACCCTGTCGGGGGCAGCGGGCCCGAGCGACCGGAGGGCGTCGTGAAGCGCCGCACCGCCGCCGGCACACTGGCCGCGCTCACGGCGGGGGCCGCGCTCGCGCTGCTCCCGGCGCCGGCGGCCGAGGCTCATCCGCTCGGGAACTTCACGGTGAGCCAGTACGACGGTCTTGTCGTTTCTCCGGGCCGGCTGCGGGTGGACCATGTGGAGGACCTCGCGGAGATTCCGGCCGCGCAGGAAAAGCCCCGTATCGATACCGACGGGGACGACCGGCTGGCCGAGGGCGAACTGTTGGCATGGGCCCGCACCCGGTGCGACACCGCGGCGCACGGCGCCCGGCTCACCGTCGGCGCGGACGACCGGGCCGCGGTCGTGGCCGGCCGGGCACGCGCAGAGGTACGTCCCGGGCAGGCCGGACTGCCGACACTGCGCGTGACCTGCGAACTGACGGCGCCACTGGCACGCGGCGAGGAGATCCGGATCTCGTACCGGCCGGCGGATGCCGCGACCGTGGCCGGGTGGCGGGAGATCACCGGGCGGGGCGACCGGATGACACTCGACGGATCGGACGTGCCGCAGGACTCGCTCTCGCGGCGGCTGGCCCAGTACCCCGGCGATCTTCTCTCCTCACCGCCCGATCGCAGGTCGGCAGGCTTCACGGCAAGGCCCGGCGGTCCGGCCCTCGCCGGGAGCGAGAGTGCCGGCAGCGGTTCTCCCGCGGCAGGTGTGCTGCCGCGCGGCGCCGACCGATGGGCCCAGGCACTGACCGGACTGGTGGCGAGGCATGAACTGACCGTCGGCTTCGGGGCGTTCGCGCTCGCCGTCTCCCTCCTCCTCGGTGCCCTGCACGCGCTGGCACCCGGTCACGGCAAGACGATGATGGCTGCCGCAGCCACGGCCGGCGGCCGGGCTTCCCTGCGCGACGTGCTCGCCCTCGGAGCATCGGTGACCATGACGCACACGCTGGGCGTCTTCGCCCTGGGAGCGCTGATCACCGCGGGCTCCGCGGCTGCGCCCACGGTGGTGTCCTGGCTGACGGTCGTCAGCGGCGCGCTGGTGGCGGTCGCGGGGACGCTGCTGGTGCGCAGGGCGTGGCGACGCCGCAAGGTCCCGCACGGGCACGGGCACGTGCACGACCATTCCCCTGCACAGGGTCGTCCGCAGGCCGGCGGGGCGGAACGCCTCCACGCCGAGGAGCGGGTGCCGGTGCTGGCCGCAGTAGGCCATGGGCACGTCGGAGCGGATGGCCCGTCCTCGGCCGGGACAGCACCCGTTGCCGACGGGCAGGAGCACGGGGACGGACACGGCCACGAACACAGCCACAGCAGCGGGCACGAGCACGGCCACCGGCACGACCGCGGCCACGGCCACAGTCACATCGGCGGTCACGAGCACGAGCACGCCCACGGCCACGGCCACACTCACGAGCACAGTCACAGCAGCGGTCACGCCCACGAGCACGGCCACGCTCATTCGCATGTGCCCCCCGCCCCCGGGCTGCGCGGGGTGATCCTCATGGGCCTCGCAGGAGGACTGGTGCCGAGTCCCTCGGCCGTGGTCGTCCTGGTCGGAGCGGCAGCTCTCGGGCAGGCCTGGTTCGGGTTCCTGCTGGTCATCGCGTACGGGGCCGGGTTGGCGCTCACGCTCGCGGCGGCCGGGTTCGCGGTGGTGCGGTTGCGTGACACCACGACACGCAGGCTGGCGCTGCGGCCGCAGGGACGCTTCTTCTCCCTGGCCCGCCGTGCGGCCCCGCTCGCCTCGGCGGCTGTCGTCCTCACGCTGGGATGCGGCCTGTTGCTCAGGGGCGTGGCAACGGCGCTGGGCTGAGCCTAGGCACAGCCTCCGCAGCACTTCGCCCCGCCGGGAAACCGGCGGGGCGAAGTGCTCGGGCGCGGGACCTGCCGACGGACATCGCGCTCTCGCGCGAACGCTGTGCCGTCACCCGGTCGGGCCGGTCACACCGGGCCCGGCTGGGGTTCGGGCGGCGGGACCGGGTCCGGGTTGGGGCCCGGCGGCTGGGGAATCGGGTCCGGAGCGGGCCCCGGCGGGGGCGACGGCGTCGGCACCGGGCCCGGCAGCGGGCCCGGGTCGGGCGGCGGCCCCGGCGGCGGAGTGGGCACCGGCGGTGCGGGGTCGGGGTACGGATGGGTCATGCCGGACCTCCAGGGTGCGAAGACGTGCGTTCCCACTGTCCACCGGTGCGCGTTCCCACGCTCGTCCGATCCACTCGTCAAGATCGGGCGCGAACTGCGGCCGCCCGCTGCGGACCCGGGACCGCGAAGCAGCGGCTAAGCAGTCCATGGACGGGTGGCCGCATCGGCGATCGTCTCCGCGTCGGCACGACGACATCCGTAGTACGCAGGCCCTGGACCGCGGAGCGCGCAGGGCCGGTATCTCCGGATCGTACGAGGTCACGGGCCGCTCATCGAGGGGCGCCCTCCGGTTCGAAGCCGGCGAGCATCTGCTCCAGTGCCTGCTGGTCGGGGCCGATGAACGGGTCCGCGCCCGGCGCGGCGGAGATGTTCTCGATCATTTGGGGGGCGAGGCCGACAGCGGGCGGCAGATGCGTGCTGAGCACGGCCTCGAGCGCCATCTCACGCAGGGGCCGCACCGTCGCCGCGTACTTCTCCTCGTCGATGTTGTGGATCCACGGGCTGTCGACGGTCGCCCACAGCAGCTGGTTCGCGCGCAGCTCGTCGTCCTTGACGTCGCCCGCGCTCGCCCCCTCGGCGAGGTCGGGGCTCGGCAGGACCGCGCCGAAGCAGTCGGAGCTGAAGCAGGTGGCCGACTTGGCGTCGTAGAAGCCCACAGTCGCCGGGTTGTCGAACAGCGGCGGGCGGAACCCCACCAGGGTGCGGTCGCCCACGTCGAGGGACTGTCCCGGGTTGAGCAGGAACACCCGGTCCATGGGCAGCGGGTGCTCGCAGGACATGATGCCCGCGCCCAGGAACGTGGTCACGACACGGGCCCGGGGCGCGGCGTCCAGGAGGGCGAAGAGTCCGCCGGTGTGGTCGCGGTCGGGGTGCGTGAGCCAGATCCAGCGCACGTCCTCGGGGTCGACGACGGAACCCAGCAGGTTGAGGAAGTTCCGGTCGGGCAGGCCGAGTCCGGTGTCGACGACGACCGGCTCGGTGGCGTGGAGCACGAAGGCGTTCACCGCGAGGAAGCCGAGGCCCGGCACCTCCAGGTGATCGTTGAGGACACTGATGTCGTGCCCGATTCTGTGAATGGCCATGGCTTCTCCGGGAACCCCCCGAGCGAACAGGGATCGGATCGCCGGCCGTCATGGCCCGCGTGCGCGCAGGCCCCGTGCCGGGCAGGCACGCCCCAGGGATGTCCGGCGGATCAGGGGCCGGGCAGCCCACCCCGGGCTGACGCCACTCCTGCTCTCAGTGTCCTCCCGGGGTGGCAGGGCCGCATGCGCCGCCCGTTACAGCTCGGGGTGGTCCTTGAGCTGTTCCTCGGCCTCGCGGACGAGCCCGGCGGGTGCCTCGGGCGCCTCTTCTGGGTGCCGGCCGGCCCACTTCGCCGCATAGGGGCACAGCGGTACGACCGGCACGCCATCCCGGGCTGCCATCGTGTAGAACTCGCGGACGAGCGCGCCCGCGAGGCCCTTGCCCTCGTGCCCCTGCTCGACGACGGTGTGCACGGCGACGAGCGCGGCGACGTCCCCGTTCAGTACGAAGTACTGGATGCGGCCGGCCACCTCCCCGTCCTCGTACGCCTCCAGGAGGCCGACGTGCCGGTTGTCACGGATCTCGGTTGATCCCACGTGCTGTGTCTCCTCGGTGGGTGGGGGCGGGGGCGCCGGGCCGACGGTCGCATCGGCGCGCGGCGTGATCAGACCACGGCGTGGGGGCTGCGGGCGGTGTCGCTGTCCGGCACGGGGGCGGACGCGTCGGATCCGAGAGCGACGATCCTGTTGCCGGCGTCGACATGCACGACGCTGGGCACGAGGGAGCGTGCCTCCGCGTCGTCGACCTGGGCATAGCTGATCAGGATCACCAGGTCACCGGGGTGGACGAGATGCGCGGCGGCGCCGTTGATGCCGATGACGCCACTGCCGCGCTCGCCCTCGATCACATAGGTCTCCAGGCGGGCACCGTTGGTGATGTCGACGATGTGGACGAGCTCGCCGGGCAGCAGATCGGCGGCGTCCATCAGATCGCGGTCGACGGTGACGGATCCGACATAGTGCAGGTTGGCCTGGGTCACAGTGGCCCGGTGGATCTTGGACTTGAACATGGTCCGAAGCATGCGAATACTCCCGTTCTGTCTGCTCCCTGCCCGCTTTCCGCAGGTCAAGGGCCGTCCCCGCAGCCTACAACGTCGCATGTTCGGTCGGCTTCCCCCAGTTTTCGAGGACTTGCCTGCCCCGCGAACGACTCCGCCGGGGCTTTGTCAGGTCGGTGCGGCGCCGGTCTCACGGCGCGATGTTGTGGTTGAGGCGGAACAGGTTCCCGGGGTCGTAGCGGCGCTTGACCTCGCGCAGCCGGTCGTAGTTCTGCCGGTAGTTGGCGCGCACCCGGTCCTGGTCGTCGTTGTCCATGAAGTTGACGTATCCCGCCTCCCCGGTGTGCGGGCGCAGCGCCGCGTCGTAGGCACGCGTCCAGGCGACGTTGTCCTCGGTGTCCGCGGGATCGGTGTAACTGGCGCCGAAGGCGTGGGAGAAGGCGGCGTCACGGTAGGCGAACGCGGTGTCCTGAGGGCCGACGCGGTGGCAGGCGCCGTCGATCGGGAAGAGCACGGTGTCGCTCTCCATCGAGGGGATCGTCGCGCCGTACGTCGCATGGACGTCGATGGCGCCGTCGGACAGCTCGCGGCTGAAGTTGCCCTTCCAGTAGTGGTACAGGCCGGGCGGCAGGTCCTCGTCGAACAGCGTGTTGATCACCGGGTACGGCATCCGGTCGAGGAACTCGCCGATGACGGGCCCGAGTCCGGCGAGCCGGGCGCGGATCGTGTCGTCCTCGTCGGTAGCGCCGCTGAAGCACGTCAGCACAGCGCAGACCGGGCGGCCGTGCCACCGCTCGGGCAGGAAGGGTGCCTGCGGTCCGAGGAGGAAGCCGAAGATCGCGTTGAACTCCTCGGGGGCGTCGGCGATCATGTCCCGCCAGCGGCGCGCCACCTCGGCGTCGAGGGGATAGAAGGTGGCGCCGCCGAGGATGATGTCCACCGGATGCAGCCGGTACACCAAGGACGTCACGACCCCGAAGTTGCCGCCCCCGCCGCGCAGCGCCCAGTAGAGGTCGCGATGGTGCTCGGCGTCGCAGGACACCAGCGTGCCGTCGGCGGTCACGACATCCGCGGCGAGCAGGTTGTCGCAGCTCAGGCCGCAGCGGCGGGCCAGGTGCCCCATGCCGCCACCGAGGGTGAGCCCGCCGATCCCGGTCGTGGAGACTGCCCCGCCGGTGGTGGCGAGCCCGAAGGCGTGTGTGGCGTGGTCGAAGTCGCCCCAGGTGCAGCCGCCTTCGGCGCGCGCGGTACGGGTCACCGGGTCCACCCGGACCCCGCGCATCCGGGACAGGTCCACGACCAGCCCGCCGTCGCAGGTGCCGTGCCCGGCCACGGCATGGCTGCCGCCGCGGACGGCGAGCGGCAGCGCATGGTCGCGTGCGAAGTGCACGGCGGCGATCACGTCACCGGCGTCGACGGCCCGGACGACGACGGCAGGGCGGCGGTCGTGGAGCGCGTTGTAGACGCGGCGCGCCGCGTCGTACGAGCGGTCGGCGGGCTCGACGACATCGCCGCGGACGGCGGCGTGCAGCGGCTCCAGAGTGGGGTCGGGAAGCTGTGCTCCGGGGGTGGTGAGCGTGGTCATGACGGCACCAGCTTTCGGATCCGGCAGGGGCGTCCCTTGTCTCACTCGTCCGTTGTAGGCCGTGGTGCCGTGGCGGGCATCGCGTGAAACGTCCACTTCGGCCGACAGCCGGACATGGGCAGAACAGCCCATGCGGGGGGCTCACCGGTCACCTGCGGATCAGGCCAGGCCGTGGGAGCAGGCGTAGGCGGTGGCGCCGGCGCGGGAGGTGACGTCCAGCTTCCCGTAGATGTTGTTCAGGTGCCGAGCGACGGTGTGTTCGCTGATCACCAGCTCCTGCGCGATGACCCGGTTGGTGCCGCCCGCCGCGAGCAGCCGCAGCACCTCGGCCTCCCGGCGGGTGAGTCCGCCGGGCAGCGTCGTCGGCTTACCGCTCAGCAGTGCGGCTGCCCGCCGGGCGTCCGGGGTGGCACCCAGTTCTTCGAAGGCGGCGCGGGCGGCCCGCAGTTCCAGCTGCGCAGCCTCGTCGTCGCCCGCCGCACGGTCCGCCGCGGCGAGCAGCATGCGTACCTGCGCGGCCTCGTACGGGATCCGCATCTCCAGCCAGCCGGCCAGCGCGCGCCGCAGCGGGCCGAGGGCCCGGTCCGGTGCCGCGCTCCCGTGTTCGGCGAGGGCGAGCGCCCCGCGTGCGGTGTCCGCGGTGGCACGGAGCAGGCTTGCGCCGGGAACGCGGGGACCGGTGGCGGCGAGTGCTTCGAGTTCGGCGACCGCGGCGGCGGCGCAGTCGCGGTCCCCGACGGCCAGCGCCACTTCGGTCTGCGCGGCCCGCAGTCGGGAGCGCCCCAGCAGACCGGCGGTGTCGCCCTGGCCGGCGAGGGCCAGCCGCAGACCGGTCATGGCGGCGTCCGCCTTCCCCTGGGCGAGGCGGAGCAGGGCGAGGCCGGGCTGCGGGGTGAAGCCGAGTTCGTGGGCGCGGGCGTAGGAGAGGGCGGCGGCGTCCAGCCTGCCGCGGCGGCGCTGGATCTCCCCGGCCGCGTAGTGGGCGGCCGCGGCGGCTTCGAGGCTGTCGGGCCACACCTCCCGGCAGACCTGTTCGGCCGCGGCGGCGGCCCTCCGCCAGGCGCCGAGCAGATCGAGCACCTCGACGTGGTGGAGGCGGCACAGTCCGCGGAAGGGGTTGTCGGTGGTGACGGTCTCCGCCGGTCCGGCTCCGTCGGGGGGCGGTGCGGTGTGCTGCGACCAGGGAACGGAACACCAGGCCATCGCCGCGTCCGTCCATTCGACGGCGCGCGCGAAGTCGGCCGCGGCCATGCACTGGGTGAGCGCGATGCAGTAGAGCCAGCCGGTGAACATGCCGTTGAGTTCCCCGGCGGTGACCGCGCACATCGTGTCGTCGAGCAGCGCAAGACCTTCGGCACGGCGGCCGTCGGCGAACAGCACCGCGGCATGCGCCTGGCGGCTCAGAGCGACGAGCTCCGGGCTGCCCGAGTCCTGGGCGATGCGCCGCATCCGGCGGGTAGCGGCGAGCGCGGCGTCGGTGTCACGGCCGACCCGGGCCTCCTCCGCGTCGGTCCAGGCGAGGAAGCACTGCTCGGGGCACTCCGGGTCGTTCTCCAGGTGGCCGCGCGCGCGGCGCAGCCAGCCCGCGGCCGCAGCCGGGCGTCCCAGGCCGCGGTACTCGAAATACAGCCACCAGGCGGTGCAGCCCGCGCTGCGGTTGTCGCCGGCCGCCGCGTAACCGGCGTGGGCCCGCAGCCGTGCCTCCACCGACTCCTCCACCCGGCCCACCCACCATGCGGCGTCGGCCAGGATGCCGAGATCTGCGGGGTCGAGCGAGCGGGGCGCACCGTCGAGTGCGCGCAGCAGGGCGTACGCCTCGGCCCAGGACTCCCGGGCCGCCGCGTCCCGCGCCCGCTCGAGCGAGGGGGCCGGCTGGACGGCCATGGCCGCTCCCTTCCCCTCCAGGATAGGAGCCCGGGGACCGGGGAACGCCCCCGCGTCGGATCACGACGGCATGCGCACAGCACTGAGCAGACAGCAGTCGGAAGGTGCCATGCCTCGGGCAGGCTGTCCGGCCATGCAGGTTCGTTGCGACTCAGGAACCGATCGCGTCCGCCGAGTTACCCACGGAAACATCTTTCCACGCGGACTCCCCTGCTCCACTATGAGTGCTGTTTCCGGCCAGTAACAACGGCGACGGCACGTTCCGCATGCCGGGCCGGCGCACCGACGGGCGGATGTGTGGACGGCCGGACGCGTCGGTCGCGCCATCAGTGGACGAGGGGTTCAGAGGGTGTCGAAGCTCCACAAGGCCGTTCCCGATCCCGTGAACGAGGATCCTGACTGCACCGCCCTGTCCGACGCGGACATCACCGAACGGATTCGTGCCGGCGCCCCCACCGCGTATCACGCCACTCAGGAGCTCAAGCGCCGCCACATCCCGGCGCTGCGCAGCTACGCCATGCTCTGCGGACGCAGCACACTCGCCGGAAACCAGCTCGCGGTGCAGGCCTTCGACCTCGCCACCCAGGAGGCCTGCCGGGGCATCGACCCCCAAGGGCCTTGGGGACACCATCTTCTGACGGCAGTTCACCGGGTGGGGCTCGCCTGGGCCGCCGGTGGCCGCCGGGCCAGGCTCGTGCCCGGATTCGCCGCATGGCTGGACGAGAACATCGATCTCTCCGAATCGTTCGAACCCGACTCCCCTCAGCCCCGGTTGCGGACGGCGTCCGCGATGCCGACCGGTTTCCACCGGCTGCCGGAGCTGACGAAGGGCGTCCTCTGGTACGCGGTGGTGGACGAGGAGCCCGACGCGACGGTCGCCGTCTTCACCGGCGTCCGCCCGGACCTCGTCCAGGAGGAGCGGGTCAAGGCGCAGGACGCCATGCGCCGGGCCTACATCCAGACGTCCCTGGAGCGTGGCGGCGACAGGAGGTGCATGGGGTTCCGCCGCATCATCGATGTCGCCACCCGGCCGGGGGACGGAAGGCGCAGCGACGACCTGACCGTCCATCTGGAGGAGTGCCCCAGCTGTGCCCGACTGGTCGCGGAACTGGCCTGGATGACGGACAACCCCCGGGCCGTGCTGGCCGAGGGCCTGCTCCGATGGGGCGGCGGGGCCTACGTCGTCCGTGGCCCCGTGCGCGGTCCGCTCGACGCCCTGCCGGCCCAGACGGACCCGTGGGCGAGCAGGGCCGCCCTGCCCGCGGTCCTTCCGTCCCAGGAGCGGCGCGCCAACAGGCCCCCGTGGAAGGACATCACGCGGCCGTCGCGGCTCGCCGTTGTCGTCGCGGTGGCGGTCGTGGCCGTCGTCGTCGGCACGCTGACGGTGACCTTTTCGACGGACTCCGCTCCGGCCGGCGACGAGGCCCGCACGCAGGACACCTCCGACCGCGAGGCGTGGCCACCGGCCGCCTCGCCCCTCCCCACGCCCTCGGCGAGCGCCACCGCCGCGCCGTCGAAAAAGCCCTCGGGATCGCCCGGTCCCACCACCTCGTCGCCCGAGCCGTCGCGCCCGGCCTCGCGGCCGCCTGCGCCCGCGCCGCCGAAGGCCGCCCCGCCCCGGGTGGTGCCGATCTCCGCCGGCGGCGGCTACACCCCCGTCGTCAACGGGGAGACCGGACTCTGTCTGGATGTTGCGGGCGGCGAGGACGCCGTGATGGAGAATCGCACCGACGTCGTCACGACCCCGTGCAACGGTTCCGCGACCCAGATGTGGCGGCTGGAGTCCGTCGGCGTCCTGCGCAACAGCGCCGACCCCGACTACTGCCTGGACTCGCGTGGCGCGACGGACCGCGGAGTCGGCATCTGGTCCTGCTCCTCGGTGTCCGGGAAGAACGGCCTCAACCTCCGCTTCACCAGTGACGGCGAGGGAGCCATCCGCCCTCTGATCGCACCCGACTTCGCGCTCGAACCGCTGGGCGGCTCCGCGGGAAGCGCGCTCGACTTCGACCCGGCGGACGGAGACAGCGACCAGCGCTGGACCGGCGGGCAGTGACCGCCGCGTCCGGCTCCCTGACGCGCTCCGAACGTCTTCTCGCGTTCCGGTGTGCCGAGGCCCGTCGGGCCCGGCACCGAGCCGGACCCGACGGGCGTTCGCGGTTGGGGTGTTCACTCATGTGCTGCCGTCACACGGGCAGCCGCCACACCTGATTCGCGTTGCCACTGCATGTCCAGATCTGCAGCCGTGTGCCGTCGGCCGGGTTCTGGCCCGTCACGTCGAGGCACCTGCCGGACTACGGGTTGCGCAGTGTTGTCACTGCCCGGGGAGCCACTCGTAGCGGTCCACTTGGCCGCCCGGGCCCGCATGCTGACGGGGCGTCACCATCCCCGCGGCCCCCTCCGTGCCCCGGCCGCATCGCGCCGAAGCCCCTCGGCACGACTCGCGCTTCCCCGAATTCCGGTTCCCGCCGCCACGGCGGAGCACTTGGGCGCTTGTCCCGGATGCCTGGGCGTACATCCCTGGCGGCCACGGGCAGATGCCACGGGCCGGCCGGGAGGTGTGCCCATCGAAAACCCTTCGAACCGCGTCTAGTTTCGATGCGTCAGGCACGAGATCACGAGTGCAGATGGCGAAGGGAATTCGATGAAGAAGGTCCACAGGACGGACGTGAAAGCGGAAGTCGTCAGGGAGCCGGGGGCGAAAGAGGCACTGCACAGGAAGCTCATCGACACCCCGGACGGCGCGGACCGGTTCGTCCTCACGGAATTCGAGCTCGCACCCAACGGTTCCACTCCGCCGCATTACCACGAGTGGGAACACGAAATTTACGTCATCGACGGCTCGATGGGCCTTGTCATGCCGGGCGAGAGCCGTACCGAGCAGGTGGGCCCCGGGGATGCCGTCTTCATCCCCCGCAACGAGCCGCACGGCTTTGTGACCGGCCCCGGCCAGTCGTGCCGGTTCCTGGTCGTGGCGCCGTGCGAGCGGCCGCCCGTGCGGAACTTCTTCCTCTCCGAGGACCCGTACGAGTACACGCAGCTTCCCGAGTACGCGAGTTCCCAGGAGGGCAAGTGACGACCGTATCCGTCCCCGTGACGCCGGAGGCCGGCACCGCCGACGACTCCTCCCGTGTGCACGGCATCCTGACTGCCTATCTGCAGTCGAAGGCCGTGTTCACCGCCCTCGACCTCGGCGTCTTCGAGAACCTCGAGAAGGGGCCGCTCACGATCGGCGAGCTCGCCGGCCGTCTCGGCCTCGAACAGCGTCCGACCCGCGCCCTGCTGGTCGCGCTGACCGGCCTGGACCTCGTCCGGCGTGACGGCGAGGCGTACGCGAACTCGGCCGAGACCTCCCGTTATCTGGTGGCCGGCCGGCCCGAGTACATGGGCGGTTTCGCCGAGCACCAGAACAAGCACTTCGCGCACTTCGACAAGCTCGCCGAAGCGGTGCGGGAGAACGCCTCCCTGAACCAGCGGGTGCTGAAGCAGGGGTACCGCGACCAGGGTGCGGCGGCGGGCGAGGGCCGCGAGGGCACGGCGCGGCTCATCCAGGCCATGCGCGTCAGTTCGCGTCTGCAGGCCGACAAGCTGGCCAAGGCCGCCCCGCTGGAGGGCGTCGACCACATCATCGACCTGGGCTGCGGCTCCGGTGACTACTCGATCGCGCTGGCCCGCCACAATCCGGGCCTCAAGGTGACGTCGCTCGACTACCCGGCGGTCATCGACCTCGTCCGCACGAACGTCGCGGACGCCGGGATCGGCGACCAGGTCACCCCGCACCCCGCGGACATCATGAACGACACGTGGCCCGAGAGCTCCACGGTGCTGCTGTCCCATGTGCTCGACGGCTACGGTCCCGAGCGCGCCTCGCACCTGATCAAGCGCATCCACGAGCACCTGCCCGAGGGCGGGCGGCTGCTGGTGCACGCGCACATGCCGTCGCTGGCCACCGGCCTGTTCCCGTACATGTTCGGGCTGATCCTCCTCGTCAACACCGAGGAGGGCGAGGTCCGGGACGACGAGGACATCATCGGCTGGGTCAAGGAAGCCGGCTTCCGCTCGGTGGAGACCAGCAACATCTCGTTGCTCTCCGGTCTCGTCGTGGCGACGAAGTAGGGGCTGTCGGTGACACGCGACACTCAGCGCGGCGTCCAGGGAAGCCCCGAGGCTTCCGCCCGGGCGCACGGAACCGCCGAGGCTGCCCCCGATGCCGGGCGCCGTCCGGATCCCGGTTCCCTGCTCGCGTTGAACTTCGGCTTCGCCCGCGCCCGGGTGCTCGGCACAGCCGTCGAACTGGGCGTGTTCACCGAACTCGCCGACGGCCCGCAGCCGGACGGGGCGCTCGCGTCGGTGCTGCACTGCGACACCGGCGCGCTCACCCGGCTGCTGAACGCCCTGGCGGATCTCGGCCTCGTCGCCGGGGACGGGGCCACCGGGCGCCGGCTCACGCCGCAGGCGGCGGAGTACCTCGTCCCGGGGCGGCCGGGACATCTCGGTGATCACTTCACCGAGGTGCTGGAGCAGTGGGACAACTGGGCACGTCTCACCGACGCGGTGCGCACAGGTGTCCGTGGGTCCCGGCTCGGGCCTCCCGGCGAACGCGGGCGCCACCCGGGCATGTTCGCCGGAGCGTTCCCGCTGGCGGCGCCGATGGCGGCCGCCGTGGTGGCGGACCTGCGGCTCACGCCCGCCGGCCGGGTGCTCGACTACACCGCGGGCAGCGGCGAGTGGGGCATCGCGCTCGCCGCCGCCGACCCGGCCGCCGAGGTGACCGCGCACGATGTGCCGGGGCTGCTGGAGGTGGCTCAGGGCAATGTGGCGAACACCCCGGCGGCCGGCCGGTTCCGCTTCGTGCCCGGGGACTTCGGACCGCGGCAGCCGTTTCCCGACGGCACGTTCGACACCGTCGTGATGGCCCACGCCGGGCGCTTCGCGGGGCCGGCCGAGACCGCGCGGATGATCGACGGCTGCGCCCGGATGCTGCGTCCGGGCGGAACGCTGGTGTTCGCCGACATCATGCGGGCCGGGCAGGGCGGTCCGCCGCTGCCCCGCGCGATGCTCGATCTCAGCCTGCTGGTGAACACCCGTCACGGCGGGCTCCGGGACCCTGCCGACTGCCGCGCTGCGATGGAGCAGTCCGGACTCGTGCCGAAACAGACCGTCACACGGGGGCTGGTCACGGCCCTGACAGGACAGAGGCGATGAATATGCGAGAAGTTGTGGTCACCGGGCTGGGAGTGGTCAGCCCGGCAGGCGTCGGAACAGAAGCCCTGTGGGACGTCGTGTCAGCAGGAAAGAGCGTCACCAAATCCCTTTCCGAGATCACGGTTTCGGATCTCTTCGGTTCTTTCGACTTCGTCTCCGACGCGATAGCGGAGGTCCCCGATTTCGAGGACCACATCCCGGCGCTGCCGCCCGAGGTGCAACGCCTGGACAGGTTTTCCCAGTTCGCCGTGGCGGCCGCGCTCCAGGCGCTGCGTGACGCCGGTCTGGACCCCGGGCAATACGCTCCGGAACGCGCCGGGATATCGCTGTCGACCGCCATTTGCGGAACCCCGATGATGGAGGAGGAGTTTCTCGCCGTCACCGACCGTGGCCGCAAGCCCATCGACCCCTCCTTGGCCGGCCGGGGCCTGTATCTGGCGTCCATGTCCAACACCCCCGGTGTCGTGCTCTCCGCGCTCCTGGCCGCGCAGGGGCCGTGCGTCACCCTGTCGACGGGCTGCATCGGAGGCATCGACGCCGTCGGTCATGCCTTCGAGGCCATCCGCCACGGCGAGGCCGATGTGATGATCGCCGGTGCGAGCGAGGCTCCCATCACGCCCGTCACCGTCGCGTCCTTCGAGATCATCAGTTGTCTGTCCCGTGCCTACGGTGACCGGCCCGAGGCCGCGTCCCGGCCGTACGACGCGGGGCGTGACGGTTTCGTGCTCGGCGAGGGCTGCGGCATCGTCGTCCTGGAGGAGAAGGAGCACGCGCTGCGGCGCGGCGCCACTCCGTACATGGAGATCTCCGGCTTCTCGCACACCTCCAACGCCGTGCACATGACGGACCTCCTCTCCGACGGAGCCGATCTCACCCGCGCAATGATTCAGGCCATGGAGCACGCGGGGGTGCGCCCCGAGGACATCGACCACGTCAGCTCGCACGGCAGCTCCACCCCGCAGAACGACACCTGCGAGACCAGTGCCCTCAAGCTCGCGCTCGGCGAACGCGCCCAGCAGATCCCGGTCAACTCGGCCAAGTCCATGCTCGGCCACGCCCTGTCGGCCGCGAGCGCCATGGAGATCGTGCTGACCGCGCTCGCCCACCGCAGGCACTTCGTGCACCCCACCGCCAACTACGAGACCCCCGACCCCACCTGCGACCTGGACTACGTGCCCGGCACGGGCAGGCCATGGCACGGCGACGCCGTCCTGAAGGACGCCAGCGGCTTCGCCGGCCTGCATGCGGCCATGGTCACCCGCGCGGTCCCGACGGCATCCGAGGAGGCCACCCGATGAGCGCGATCGTCATCACCGGCATCGGCGCGGTCACGCCGTCCGGCACCGGTGTGGACCCGCTGTGGGCGGACGTCCGCGACGGACAGCGGCGGATCACCGGCATCGACCGGTTCGACGCGGCCCACTACGCCTGTACCGCCGCCGGACAGGCCGACTTCTCGGCAGGCGACCACCTGCCCTCACGATTCGTGAAGCGCACCGACCGGTTCACCCATCTCGCGGTGCACGCCGTACGGCAGGCACTGGCCGACGCCGGTCTCACCGTCGGCGAGGACGTCCCGGCCGAGCGCACCGGCGTGATGGTCGGCAACGTCCTCGGCGGCTGGGAGTTCGCCGAGCGCGAGCTGCGCAAGCTGTGGACCGAGGGTCCTCGTGCGGTGAGCCCGTACCAGGCGACCGCCTGGTTCCCCGCGGCTCCGCAGGGCAACATCTGCATCGACCAGGGCATCAAGGGTCCGGCGCGCACCTTCGTGGCGGACCGGGCGAGTGGCGCGTACGCCCTGATCGGCGCCGCCGAGTCGCTGCAGCGCGGCCACGCGGACATGGTGATCGCCGGCGGCGTGGAGGCGCCTCTGTCGCCGTACGGCTGGCTGTGCCTGGAGACCAGCGGGCTGGGCGCCAAGTCCCGCGCGAATCTCGAACCGCACGAGCTGTACCGGCCGTTCGATGCCGGCCACGGCGGCAGCGTCTTCGCCGAGGGTGCCGTGTTCCTGATCATGGAGCGCCGTGAGACCGCGGAGGCGCGTGGCGCCGTCATCCACGGTGAGCTGGGCGGCTGGGGCGTCAGCACCGACGGCTACATGCCCTACTACACCGTCGAGCCGACGGGCGAGGTGCTGGGCCGTGCCATGACGACGGCGGTCGAGCGGGCCGGTGTCACGGCCGCCGACATCGGCGCCGTGTTCGCCCACGGCTCGGGCGTGCCGTTCGAGGACGTCACCGAGGGATACGCGCTGCGGGAGGCGTTCGGTGCGGACGCCGACCGGTTGCCCGTCACCGCGCCCAAGGCCGGGTTCGGTCATCTGCTGGGAGCCGCGGCACCCGCGGACGCGGTGCTGGCGCTGAGCGCGATGCGCGAGAGCCTGATCCCGCCGACGCCCAATCTCGACCGCCCGGCGCCGGGCATCGATCTCGACCTGGTGCGCGGCGAGGCACGCCGGGCCGACCGGTGGGAACACACCCTGGTCGTCTCCCGCGGCCTGGGAGGTGTCAACGCGTGTCTGCTGCTGCGGAGTTGAGTGCCTCAGTGGCCGACGAGGTGGCGCGCCGGATCGCCAACCCGTGGTCCGTGCCGCATCCGCCGAGGGCGCGGGAAGCGCTCGCTCCGGCCGGGGTGGGGGCCGTCGGGATCGATGTCGTCGACGTCGTCCGTCTGGAGACTCTGGTGTCCCGGCGCGGCGACCGGCTGGTCGCCCGGCTGCTCACCCCGACCGAACGCACCCTGTGCGCGGGCACGTCGACCGGATACCGGCTGAATTTCATCGCCGGCCGGCTCGCGGCCAAGGAGGCGGTCCGCAAGACGCTCACCGGATACGGCACACGGGCCGGCTGGCACGACGTGGAGATCACCCGCGGCGGCTCGGGCGAGCCGCTGCCGACGCTCACCGGCCGTGCCGAGGAGGCATTCCGGCTGGCCGGGCTCACGCGGCTCCATCTGAGCATCACGCATGACGCGGGTGTGGCGGTCGCGGTGGCCCTGGCGAGCTAGGCCTTGTCCGGGCCTGGGCGCCGGGCTCCCCCTCTCAGGGACCGGACCCGGGCCGGATCAGCGAAGGAAGCGAAGGAATGGAAGGACACATGGACACGGACATACGCCGGGAAGTCGTCTCGGTCATGTGCAAGGTCGGCTTCCAGGAGGACGAACTCCTCGACGGAGCACGGCTCGCCGAGGACCTGGACATCGACTCCACCGAGATGGTGGAGATCGTCGTGGCGCTGGAGGAGCACTTCGGCATCTCCATCGACGCGGACGCCGAGGGTACCTTCGGGACCCTCGCCGACCTGATCGCCTGTGTGACACGGCTGCGCTCCTCGGGCGTGCCCGCCGGTGTGGCCGCGACGGAGGGATGAGACGTTGCCCAGGATCGAGAACACCATCGACATCGCCGCGGACCCGCAGGACGTCTTCGGCATCATCAACGACATCGCCCGCTGGCCGGAGATCTTCAACGAGTACCACAAGGCGGTCGTCGTCTCGCAGGAGCGCGAGGGCCGTTGGACCGAGATCGTCTTCGAGCTGACCAACGAGGAGGGCAGCAGCTGGCGTTCGTGGCGGCTGGTGGACCACCGCGAACTGGTCGCGATCGCCGAACGGCGCGATCCGCTCTTCCCGTTCGGCTTCATGCACCTGAAGTGGACGTGCACGGCGATCCCGTCGGGGACGCGGATGACCTGGATCCAGGACTTCGAGCTGGACGAGAAGTTCACCGTCCCGCTGGACACCGTCCTGGAACGCATGCAGACGCACACCGTGGAGAACCAGGTCAACATCAAGGAAAAGATCGAATCGGGAGCCGTGAAGGCCGCCTGACGACCAGGGTGTCCGGGCCGACCGCCGGACACCTGGAGGGCCGTGCGGCTGCTCCCGCCCCAGCGGTGGGCAGCCGCTTCCCCCGCCGGCTCCCGAGCCACGCCATCCTCTTCCGCCAGGAGGCAGACCGCCATGCGTATCGCCGTCTCCGGATCGATCGCGACGGACCATCTGATGCATTTCCCCGGGCGTTTCACGGAGCAGCTCGTGGCCGGCCGGCTGCGTGTGCTGTCCCTGTCGTTCCTCGTGGACCGGATCGACATCCGCCGTGGCGGGGCCGGCGCCAATATCGCCTTCGGCCTCGGTGTTCTCGGGCTGACGCCGATCCTGGTCGGTGCGGCGGGCGCGGACTTCGACGACTACCGGAGCTGGCTCGAGCAGCACGGCGTGGACACCGGCTCGGTGACCGTGGTGCCGCACGAGCAGACGGCGCGGTTCGTCTGCACCACCGACGTCGAGCAGAACCAGATCGGCTCGTTCCACGCGGGCGCGATGCGCGCCGCGGCCGGTATCCCGCTGGGCCCGGTGGCCGAACGCGCCGGCGGGCTCGACCTCGTGGTCGTGTCGCCGAACGAACCGGAGGCGATGCTGCGGCACACCGAGGAGTGCCTGACGGCCGGGATTCCGTTCGCCGCCGATCCCTCGCAGCAGATCGCGAGCATGAGCCGCAGCGACGTCCAGTTCCTGATCGGCGGGGCCCGTTTCCTGTTCACCAACGAGTACGAGGCAGGGCTGCTGCAGGAACGGTCAGGCTGGGGCGCCCGGCGCATCCTGGACTGCGTCGGCACCTGGGTGACAACCCTGGGCGCCGACGGTGTGCTGCTCGAACGCGACGGTCACGAGCCCGTCGTGGTGCCCGCCGTGCCCGATGTGGTGGCGGCGGACGCGACGGGTGCGGGTGACGCGCTGCGCGCCGGGATGCTCGCGGGCATCGCACGCGGTCTGACACCGGAGGACGCCTGCCGTCTCGGTTGCGTCGTGGCGTCGCTGGCGCTGGAGACCGTGGGGACGCAGGAGTACGGCCCGGCGGCCGTGGGCGTCCTGGACCGGATCCGTGCCGTCTACGGCGACGGCCCGGCGACAGCGGGTGCCCTGGTCATGGCGGGTGCCGCATGAGCCGGCGCCGTACTCTGCGGCCCGGCCCGCTGGCGGTTCCGCTGGTGGTGGCGGGCATCGTGCCCACCGTGCTGGGACTGTGGCTGCCCGGCCCCGCCGTGCCGCTGACCCGTGCCGTCGCACTCCCCGCCGGGATCTTGCTGGTGCTGCTGGGCGCCTGGATGACGGCGTTCGCTGTGGACCGGGTCTATCTGCGGCAGTCCACCCCGCTGGGGGATCTGCCGCCGGACCATCTGGTCACCGACGGCTGGTACCGGGTCGTCAGAAACCCGATGGCGGCCGGAATGACGCTCGTTCTGGTCGGCGAGGCCCTGCTGTGGCCCGCGCCTTCCGTCGCCCTCTGGGCCGCCGTGGTGCTCACCGTGTCGTACGTGGCCGCGGTCCGGGTCGAGGAACCGAGTCTGCTGGAGGCCTTCGGCGAGGAGTACGCCCGCTACCGGCGTTCCGTGCCCGCATGGCTTCCCTCCGTGCGCCCGGGGCGGACCCGGGCCGACGCATCCGGTGCCCGCACCGGCCCGCCCGCGAACGACACACCTGCGAACGAGGTTCGACCGTGACGACGAACAGCTCGGGCTCCGGCCCTGTCTACACCGATCTGAGCATTCCGGTGCGCCGCCGTGCTCCCGGCGTGCAGTTCGAGCAGTGGCTGCACCGGGAGGGCGTCGGGATTCTCTCCCGTCGTATCCGTGCGCTGCCCGGGGACACCCGGCGCGACCGGGTTGTCAACTATCTGCGCTGGCTGTCCGGACGCCGACGGCTGCGCGAGCGGGACGTACCCGGCGGCTGCTTCCTCTCCAACGAGTTCTACCGGATGTCCGTGCACCAGGGCACCCATGTGGACGCACCGTTCCACTACGGGCCGACGTGCGAGGGGCAGCCCGCGAAGAAGGTGATGGACCTGCCGCTGGAGTGGTTCTGCGGCCCGGGGCTCGTCCTGGACGTGCGCGAGTGCGGGGGAACGGTCACCGAACGGGACGTCAAGGAGGCGCTGCAGCGTTCCGGGGCGCAGCCGGGGCCGGGGACCGTGGTGCTCTTCCGCACGGACTCCGACCTCCGGCTCGGCAGTCCCGCGTACTACACCGAGTCCACCGCGATCACCCCGGAAGCGGTCGACCATCTGCTCGACCTCGGCGTGAAGGTGCTGGGCACCGACTGCTGGAGTTTCGACGGGCCGGCCCGGGCGATGGTGGAGAAGTTCTTCGGCACGGGCGACTCGTCGGCGCTGTGGCCGGCGCACATGCACGGCAGGGAGCGGGAGTTCATCCAGATAGAGGGCCTCGGCGGCCTGCGCCATGTGCCCGAGGGGCCGTTCACGTTCATGGCATTCCCCATCGCGCTGGCCGACGCGGGAGCGGCATGGTGCCGCGCGGTCGCCCGTACCGACGGCTGAAGGAGCTTCCCGTGACTGTGCAACCCACCGCCCATCTGCTGCCGCTCGCTGCCCGGACCCCGGCGGACCTCGCCGAACTCGCGCGCGGGACGGTGGCCCTGCTCACCCGCCTCGAGGACCGGTCGCCCCGCGCGCTGTGCGCCGACGCGCTCGAGGCCGTCGAGCCCGGGGCCCGGCACCGGCTCGCGGTGACCGGGCACAGCGCCGCCGAACTGGCCGGCCGTCTGTCGGCGCATCTGGACGGCGGACATGTCCGCGAGGTGTCCGCCGGGGTGGCCGCGGAGGAGCCGTCGAGGATCGCGTTCCTCTGCAGCGGTCAGGGCGCGCAGTTCGCCGGCATGGGGATGGATCTGTTCCGGACCGAACCTGTCTACCGTGCCGCCTTCGACCGCTGCGCACAGGCCGCGGCCCCGTACGTCAAGATGCCCCTTGCCGAGCTGCTCGACGCGGGAGCCCACACGGGCCCCGAGATCCACCGCCTTCCGCACGCGGCGCTCGCCACGTTCGCGGTCGGCTGCGGTCTGGCCGCGCTGTGGCGGGAACGGGGCGTGGAGCCGGACGCCGTGATGGGCTTCAGCTCCGGCGAGTACCTGGCGGCACACATGGCCGGCGCCCTCACGCTCGAGGACGCGGTCACGCTGGTGGCCGCCGAGACGACGCTGGCCGCGCGGGTCGACGACGGTGCGATGTGTGTGGTGGGCGCCGGGGAGGACGTCGTCCTCGGGGTGCTCGCGGAGCTCGCCGGCCAGGCTCCGCAGGTGGGGGTGGCCGCCGTCCTCTCCCCCGACGACGTCTCGCTGTCCGGTTCGGCCGCCGAACTGGCCGTGGTCGTGGAGCGGCTGACGGCTCTGGGAGTGCGGACGTCCTCCCTTCCCGTGCCGCAAGGGCTGCACTCCCCGCTCCAGGAGCCGTTCCTCGACGAACTGCGGGCCGTGGCGGCCGGGGTGCGGGTGTCCGCGCCGCGCGTGGAGATGATCTCCACAGTGACTGGGAAGAGTTCCGGCCACGACGCACTGGACGATCCGGATCACTGGAGCGCTCATATGCGCGGCCCGGTGCGTTTCGACGCCGGGATCCGGACACTGGACGCACTCGGTGCCACGGTCTTCGTGGAGATCGGTCCCGGCCGGGCACTCACCGGTCTCGGCCCGCGTTGCCTGCCCGGCGGGGACCGGGTGTGGATCGCGTCGATGGGCCGCAGTACGGACGGCGCCGAGGCGATGCTGCGCGGGCTCGGGAGGCTTTTCACCGCGGGTGCGCCGATACGTCCCTGAGGGCGGGCGAATGTCCGCACGGACACATGAAGCGACGGCCGGCAACGAGGCAACCGGCCGGTAATGCGGCCAACCGGCGCTACACTTACCGATAATGAGACAGGAAAGAAATGGCCGCCCGACACCCGGCCGGCCGCGCAGTGAGGACGTTTCCCGGGTAATCGTGGGCTCTGCACTGCAACTGCTGCGGGAGCGCGGTCCGCAGGGTGTCACGATGGAGGCTGTCGCGCTCCATTCCGGTTGCGCGAAGACGACGATCTACCGCCGTTATCGCAACCGTTACGAACTTCTCCGCGCCTCGCTCGGCTTCGTCGAGGGAATTCCGGAACCTCCGACGGACCTTTCCACCAGGCAGCGTCTCCGTTTCCTTCTCGGGCAATTCCGTCAGGGCCTCGAAGAAGTCGTGGGGCTGCGCGCACTGGCCGCTCTCCTGCGCGGCGACGAGGACGATCCGGAATTCTCCCGTGCGTTCCGTGAGAGCGTGCTGCAGCCCCGGATCGATGTACTGCTGGCGGCTCTCCAGGAGGGGATCGCCGACGGCGATCTCCGGCCGGAAATCGACTGCCCCACGGTGGTGAGCATGCTGGCCGGATCTTTCATCGCCCGCTCGGCGATGCAGGGAACCGTGCCCGCCGACTGGGCGGACACGGTTCTCGACACGCTGTGGCCCGCTGTCGCGGCGTGATGCGACGGCGGGGCGGCGTCAGGTCCCGGTGCGGCGTCCCGCTCCCGCGCCGGCCCCGGCCGTGGCCGGCCCGATGTGCTCGGGGCGCAGGCCGACGCCGATGAACCAGGCGGTCCATTTGTTCAGGAACGAGAAGCGCCGCACCACCCGTGCCGCGAACGGCCGCTCGACGGTGGCCTGCCGGTTCTTGGGGTACAGGTCGGCGAGCATGTGGACCTGGGCCAACTGGACTGCCCGTACGGGCAGTTCACGACGGCGCTGCACCTTGTGCAGATCGCGCCGGTCGGGAGCGCGCCCCGCTCGCAGCACAGGTCCGAGGATTCGGGCGGCGGCGACGGCGTCCTGGACGGCCAGGTTGATGCCCACGCCGCCGGCCGGGGACATCGCGTGCGCCGCGTCCCCGATGCACAGCAGACCGGGACGGTGCCAGGTGCGCAGCCGGTCGACGCGCACGGTGAGCAGCTTCACGTCGTCCCAGCCGGTGATCTCCTCGGACATCCGTGCGCCGAGACCGGCGTTGACGGCGCTCACGTCGTCGCGCAGCCGCTCTATTCCCTCGTCGCGCACCGTCTCGTAGGCGCCCTGGGGAATGACGTAGGCCATCTGCCAGTACGTACCGCGGTCGATGGTGATCAGCACGAAGCCGGCGCCGGTGTGCAGGAACGTCAGCTGTTCGTCGGGCTTCCGGCTGAGCCGGAACCACAGCACGTCCATCGGCGCCTGGCTGACGGACGGCTGGAGGCCCGCCGATGCGCGCATGGCCGAGTGCCGGCCGTCCGCGGCGATCACGACGTCCGCGCGCAGTTCCAGCGGACCGTTCGGGGTCGTGGCCCGCACGCCGAGGACTTCGTCGCCCTCGCGGACCAGCTCGGTCGCCTCCGCGTTCTGGATCAGCCGGAAGCCGGGGTACTGGCTGCCCTTCCTGGCCAGGAAGTCGAGGACGTCCCACTGCGGCATGAAGGCGATGTACGGGTGCTTGCCGCCGATCTTGGAGAAGTCCGCGAAGTCCGTGCGCCCGGCGGGGGTTTCCACGCTGATGGTGGTCACCTTGCTGTGCGGCAGGGTCAGGAACTCGTCGATCCAGCCGAGTTCCTCGATCAGCCGGAGCGTCGACGGATGGACCGTGTCCCCGCGGAAGTCCCGCAAGAAGTCGCCGTGTTTCTCCAGTACGACGACCTCGACGCCCTGCCTGGCGAGCAGCAGGCCTGCCATCATGCCGGCAGGACCTCCGCCCACGACGACGCAGCGAGTGTATTCGGTGTGCACCGCGATGACTCCTGAGAGTGGGAGGTAGAGGAGCCGCCGCCCGGTGGCCGGGCGCGCGGCTCCCGGACTACGCGCAGCCGTGACGAGGGTCAGTGACCGGCGACGGCGGCCATCTGTGCCGTCTCGCCGCTCATCTGCATGTCACGGCTTCTGATCAACGGAAGGACCGCCACGGCGCCGGCGAAGGCGACGACCGCGGCGAAGACGAGGATCGAGTTCAGCCCGTCGATGAAGCCCGCCTGGGCGGCCTGGGCGAAGATTCCCCGTTCCTGGGGCGGCAGTTGCCCCACGGCCTTGCCCATCTGTCCCGAGGACACGGCGTGGGCGAGGCCGTCGGCGCGGTCGGCGAGCGGAGTGCCGGCCAGGGCACTCGAGACGGAGTCCTTCACCCGCTCGGCGAACACGGCGCCCATGACGGCCACTCCGAGCGCGATGCCCAGGGACCGGAAGGTGTTGTTGAGACCGGAGGCCACGCCGGACCGCTCGGAGTCGACCGCACCCATCGCCGCCGCGACGACGTTGGGGTTGACGAGGCCGACACCGAGGCCGGTGACCAACTGACCGGCCAGCAGCGCCGTCCAGTCGTCGGAGGTCTCCAGGCCGCCCATCAGGAGCAGCCCGGCGCCGATGAGGGCCAGTCCGCCGGAGACCAGCCAGCGGGCGGGCACGACCGATCCGGCCCGCGCCGCGAGCGCCGAGGCGACGAAGATCGACAGCGTGAGGGGCAGCAGCCGCAGTCCGGCCTCCAGGGGCTCCAGGCCGAGCACCGTCTGCAGATAGAGCGTGAGATACAGCAGCAGGGCGAAGGCGGTGGAGCTCATCGCGAGCACCCCGAGGCTGGCGCCGGTGGTGGTAATGCGCCCGAAGACGACGCCGGGCAGCATCGGGTTGCTGCGGGTCCGTTCGATCCACACGAACAGCACCAGGGCCACCACGGCGACGATGAACGCCGTGACGACCTGAGTGCTGCTCCAGCCCGCCTCGTTGGCGCGCAGAAGCGCGAACGAGAGCGCACCCAGGGCGGTGCTGAGCGTGAGGAATCCGGGCCAGTCGACACGGCCGGACACCTGCGCCCGGGACTCCGCCATCCGGGTGAGCGCCCCGATCAGGGCGAGCACGCCGATCGGCAGGTTGACCAGGAAGATCCAGCGCCAGCCGATGGCCTCCACCAGGACGCCGCCGGCCAGCGGACCGACCGCGAGGGCCGCGCCGCTGACGGCACCCCAGACGGCGAGCGCCAGATGCCGTTCCTTGTTGCCGGGATAGGCGGCGGCGAGCAGGGCCAGCGAGGTGGCCAGCAGCGCCGCCGCACCCAGCCCCTGAAGAACGCGGGCAGCGTTGAGGAACAGCGGATCGCCCGCTATGCCGCACAACAGGGAGGCGACCGTGAACAGCGCCATGCCGACGGCGAAGACCGCCCGCCGGCCGAACCTGTCGGCAAGCGACCCCGCCGTCAGCAGCGCCGCCGACAGGGCGACCGCGTATGCGGCGACCACCCACTGCAGATCACTGAGCGAGGCGTCCAGCGCCTCCTCGATGTCGGGAAGGGCGATGTTCACGATCGTGACGTCGAGCAACAGCATGAAGCTGCCGACGCACACCAGTACGAGGGTCCACCAGCGGCTGCCGGTCATGGGGCGCTCCTCCATGAATGATCATTTAAATACGCTACGAGGAGCGTAGCGTAATTGCGCCGACAGGCGCAAGGAACGCCCGGAGCATGACTACGGCTCGACCGGAACGCCGTCCGGCTGCCACTGCCGCCCCATGAAGCGCTTGGCGTAGAGGGTGGTCTGGACCCGGTTGGGAGTACCGAGCTTGGCGTAGATGCGGCTGAGGTAGTTGCGTACGGTCTTCGGGCTGATGCCCAGATGCCGGGCGATGTGCCCGGTGTCGTGGTCGTCGGCGACGAGCGAGAGGATCTGCCGCTCGCGCCCGGTCAGTTGGGACAGCGGACAGTCGTCCTCGGGGGGACGCCCCGAGGCGATCTGCAGGATCAGCCCGGCCGCCGCGCCGGAGAGCGCCGCACCGTCGCGGTGCACGGCGAGCAGGGTCTGGCGCAGTTCCTCGCCGCTGATGCGGCGCGAGAGGTAGGCGTTGGCGCCGGCCACGAAGGCCTCCCGCATGAAGACGGGCTGCTGGTTGGAGCTGAGGATGACGATCCGGACATGTTCGGAGTCCTTGCGGATCAGCCGGGCTGCGTGGATGCCGCCCGCCCCCGCGATGCTCAGACCCGTGACAACGATGTGCGGGCGGTGCGCACGCAGTGCCCGGATCGCCGAAGCGCCGTCCAGGGCCGTGGACACCACGGTGAACTCGTCGAAGCTGTCGAGGAGCTTGCGTAAACCCTCGAGAACGATCTGTTCGCTGTCGACCAGGAGGACTTTGATCACGGTCATCTATGATCCCTCGGTTCGCTTACAGACTGGGAAATCCGACAGGACGAGGACACCTGTAAGTCCCTCCTCCCCCGTTCCGCATTCGTTTCGGCTCTGAACCGACTGCGGATGTCCGACACTACCTCCGTAGCGAACCTCGGGGCGGATCATCGACGACTTGTTTCCCCGGAGCGGGCCCGCGAAATGCTGAATTCACCATTCCGCCTTTACCCAATTCGGTTGCGGGCGACGGTCGTTGGCGCGCCTGGGGTAGGATGCAACGCGTGGGGCATATGCCAGACGGTTACCTATGCACGCTCCGTCAATTCTCCGTACAGGATTCGGAATGTGTTTGCGCAACACTCGACCGGGTAACGTCACCCACTATTCCTCCTCGCGCTCGCCGAACATCTCCGCGGAGTCGTCCGCGTCCGGTCCGGCCTGGTCCATGGCGCGTTTGCCGATGACAGCGGCCGCGGCCAGCGCGCTGGCGGCGAAAGCCGCGGCGAGCGTCCACGGCTGGTCGAAGCGGTGCGAGGTGGCGTGGTCGAGGGAGTACCGGCCGGCGCCGGTGAGTCCCACGGCGGCCGCGACGAAGCCGAGGAACGCCGGGTACTCGAAGCCTCCGGACTGGCTGAAGAAGCCGGCAGGCGCGTGCACGGACACGGCTCCCGCCATGGTCCCGGCAGCCGCGGCGCCGGCGGCGGGCGTCGCGAGCCCCAGCACGAGGAGCACTCCGGCCCCCGTCTCCGTGGCGCCGGAGGCGATCGCGCTCGCCCTCGGCGGATGGAAACCCATCGCCTCCATGCCCTTCATGGTGCCGTCGATGCCGCCGCCCCCGAACCAGCCGAAGAGCTTCTGCGAGCCGTGGGCGGCCAGTACGGCGCCGGTGCCGACGCGCAGGGCGAGCAGGCCGATGTCTCGGCGGAGAAGGGTGGTCATGACTGCTCCCGGTGCGGAGGTGGAGGGCGACGTCCTCCACTCTCGACCGAAGGAGGCCCCGGTCCGCTGTGTTGCTGGACCGTACGGGTGAGGCTGCCGGATCCGGGGCGGTGCGTACGGTGGGGCACCGGTGGGGCGGCCGAAACCGTGCGGTAGATTTTGCGCGCCCTTGACAGGAACGATCACTCAGACTCGGAGACTCCCCCGCAATGACCGACATAGTCAACGGACTCGGCCGCGCGAGCGCCTACGGCGCCCTCGGAGTGGTCCTCCTGATCCTCGGCATCGTTCTGGTCGACCTGCTGACGCCGGGCAAGCTTGGCCGGCAGATCTGGGAGGAGCGCAATCGCAATGCGGCCGTGCTGCTGAGTTCGGCGCTGCTGGGCATCGGCGGCATCGTGTTCACGTCGATCTGGACGACGTACGAGGACTTCGGCAAGGGCCTCGTCTCCACCGCCGCGTTCGGGCTGCTGGGCCTGGTGATGATGGCGGTCGCGTTCCTCGTTCTCGACCTGGTCACGCCGGGCAGGCTCGGCGCCACCCTGGTCGAGCGGGAACCGCACCCGGCGGTGTGGGTGACGGCATCGTGCAACGTCGCGGTGTCCGCGATCGTTTCGGCGTGCATCGCCTGACCGGCGCGGGATCCCGCCGGCTGTGGACAACCCCGGGTGTGTGCACGCCTGTTGATATTCTCTGACCGTTCCCCGACGCGCTGTCGCGGGATCCCGTCTACTGACGGCGGGCCGCCGCACCCCGCAGATACCGCATCGCGTACGACCTCCACGGCCGCCATCGCTCCGGATCCGACAGATGCGGCACCGCATCGGGCATGAGCACGTCCGGGTCGCCCAGTGCGTGCGTGCGGATGCGGGCCGCTGTCGGGGCGTCGATGCCGGGCAGGGCGTGCAGGCTGCGTTCGGTGGCGTCACGGTCTGCGCCGGCGTCCAGTCGCAGGTCGCCGACGGCGAGGGCGGTGGCGAGAGGGCGCAGGGCCGGCAGGTCTGCCGCGGCGAGGCGGTTCGCGGTCGGGAAGAGGTGGGTCAGGCCGCCGCTCCGGACGGGCAGCGGTTCGCCGTGGTCCCTCACGAGTGCGGCGGCGTCGTACGCCACCACGCGGATCGCGGCCTCGTGCGGGTCTGCCGCGCCGGGCACACGGAGGCCGGGGCGGTCCGCGACGAGCGGGGCCAGGACGGGGTCGGCACCGAGGCGTTCGGCGACGGCCACGGGGTCGGCGTCCAGGTCGAAGAGGCGCCGTATCCGCTGCGTCGCGGTCGTCAGGTCGCGCAGGTCCTCCAGGTGGAGTCGGCACTCCAACCAGCCGCCGGGTCCGGGCTGTTCGGACACCTCGGCGATGCCGGGACCGCCGGGCAGCCGCAGGGTGCGCCGGTAGGTGCGGGCACCCGGCGCACCGGTGAGCTCCTCGATTCCGGGCACGGCCTCGGCCGCAAGGTGGTCGAACATGTCGTCCGTCGCGTACGGGCCCCGGTAGGCCAACCGCAGCGGGACACCGGCACCGCCGCCCCGCGCGAGGGTGCGGCCGGGGCGCGCGGCGCGCAGTTCACCGGGGGTGGCGGCGTAGATCTCACGGATCGTGTCGTTGAACTGCCGCACGCTCGCGAATCCGGCGGCGAACGCGATCTCCGCCGCCTGCAGGGTCGTCGTCTGCAGCAGTACGCGGGCGGTGTGCCCGCGCTGCGCCCGGGCGAGCGCGATCGGCCCGGCGCCGAGTTCGGCGTTGAGCTGGCGCTGGACCTGGCGGGTGCTGTAGCCGAGACGGGTGGCCAGTCCCACGACGCCTTCGCGGTCGACGACCCCGTCACCGATGAGCCGTACGGCGCGGCCGACGACGTCCGCGCGGACGTTCCATTCGGCGGAGCCCGGTACGGCGTCGGGGCGGCAGCGGCGGCAGGCACGGTACCCGGCGCCCTGGGCGGCTGCCGCGGTGCGGTAGAAGGACACGTTGCGGCGCTTGGGGGTGATCGCGGGGCAGCTGGGGCGGCAGTAGATGCCGGTGGTGGCGACGGCGAAGAAGAACACACCGTCGAAGCGGGCGTCCCGGCTGCTCACGGCCTGGTATCGGCTGTCCTCGACCCGGCTGTCGTCGATCGTCATACCGCCAGTATGGGAGCGTCCGGGGTTCAGGGCTGGCGGATATCGGACATGACGCTGATCCGGAGGGGGCCGCCGCCCGGGTCCGCCCCGGCAAGCCGGTGGGCCCGCAGGTGGACCGGCCGGTCGGGCACGGCGGTGCGCGGCAGCCGCTGCCGGTCGAGGACGGTGCCGTCCTGTTCGACGACGAGGACCGGGCGGACGAGCCGTACTGCGGTGCGCAGGGTGAAGTGCTCGTGCGGCGGGAGCGGGCCGTCGGCCGTGAGCAGGTTGGGGGTGATGCGCAGCAGCGGCGGCTCGGCGCGCAGCGGTACGGCGGCCGCCGGCCAGTCGGCACCGTCGAGATACCGCAGTACGCCGCGCGCGGCGGCCCGGCCCTCCATGGCGGCCGGGGTCGCGGGTTCGACACCGCGCAGCAGGTTTCCGGCGGCGAAGACGCCGGGCACCGCGGTGCGCAGGGCGGTGTCGACGGCGGGTCCGCGGGTGGCGGGGTCGATCGTGATGCCCGCGTGCCGGGCGAGTTCGTGGTCGGGGATCCAGTCCCCGGTGAGGACGAGGGTGTCGCATGCGACGAACCGGTGGGCGCCGTCCGGGCCGTGCAGCCGTACGCCGGTCAGCCGGCCGTGGCCGGTCAGTTCGGCGACCGTGCTCCCGGTGACGACCGGGACGCGGTGGCGCGGGGACTGCAGTGGGCCGTGGTTCCGGTCGGTGACCAGGGCCGCGACCCGGGCGCCGCTCGCCTGCAGGGTGCGCACCGCGGTGAGGGCGACGGGGTCGGCGCCGACGACGACGGCCAGGCGTCCGACCGTTCTGCGGTGGAGGTGGACGGCCTGCTGGAGTTCGCCGGTGGTGAGGACGCCGTCGGGCCTGGTGCCGGGAATCAGCCTGGCGCTGCGGGGGCGTTCGCGTGCGCCCGTGGCCAGGACGACAGCCCGGGCGCCGATGCGCTCCAGCCCGCCGGCGTAGGTGATGTCCAGTGTGCCCGGCCCGGCCGGACCGGTGGCGATGACGCCGGTGCGCAGTACGGCTCCGGCGGCGAGGGCGGCGTCCACGAGGCGGCGGGCGAACACGGGACCGTCGAGCGGCCGGTGCCGGGGGCCGAAGCCCCGGTGGCAGCTGTGGCGCGGGATGCCGCCGGGCTGCTGTTCGCGTTCCACGATCTCGACGTGGCCCGCGCCGTGTGCGGCGAGGACGGTGGCCGCGGCGAGTCCGGCGGGCCCCGCACCGACGACGAGTACGTCGACGGTGCGTGCGCGGCGGCTCATCGGGTGGGCTCCGCGGCGGATCCGCGGTGCTTCTCGAACAGGCGGTGCTTCTCGAAGAGAGCGTGGACCGTGCTCGCGCAGTAGAACCCCTGACAGCGGCCACCGCGGGCACGTGTGCGGCGTCGCAGTCCGTCGAGCGACGCGGGCGGCACCGTGCTGTGCAGCGCGTCGCGGATCTCGCCCTCGGTGACGCGCTCGCAGTGGCAGACGACGTTCCCGTACGCGGGGTCCTCGGCGATCAGATCGGCCCGTTGCCAGGGGCGCGCGGACGCCTCACCGATGTTGGGCATGTGCACCGGCTCCAGGGCGTGCGCGGGTCCGAGGCCCAGGCCCGCGTCGCCCAGCAGGTCCGACACGTGGGCGGCGATGGCCATCGACGCGGTCAGGCCGGTGGAGCGGATACCGCCAACGGTGACGTACCGCTGCCGGGGGTGGGAGCGGATGCGGTAGTCCTCGTGCCCAGTGGCCGCGCGCAGTCCCGCGTAGACGGCGGTGACCTCCTCGTCGATCAGGGCGGGCACGATCCGCCGGCCCTTTGCCCGCAGAAGCTCGAGCCCCTGAGCCGTCGACCCGGTGGCCTGCTTGTCGTCGAGGTCCTCGGCGGTCGGGCCGAGGAGCACATTGCCGTGGACGGTCGGTGCGACGAGTACGCCCTTGCCGAGGGCGGTGGGCACGGGCAGCAGGATGTGGCGGACGAGGGGGCGGGCGAGCTTGTCGTAGACGATCAGCTGGCCGCGGCGTGGGGTGACGGTGAAGTCGTCGTGGCCGAGCAGCCGGTCGAGTGTGTCGGCGTGCAGTCCGGCGGCGTTGACGAGGTAGCGGGTGCGCAACACCCCGCGGTCGGTGGACAGTTCGTGGCAGCTGCCTCTGCCGACGGATTCCACGCGGCAGTTCAGGTGCAGGCCGACTCCGGCGCGCACGGCCTGGGTGGCGTAGGCGAGTGTGGTGGTCCAGGGGCAGATGACCGATTCGCCGGGCACTTCCAGGGCGCCCAGTGCGCCGGGACCGAGCCGGGGTTCTCGACGGTACGTCTCGGCGGCGTCCAGCAGCCGGGTGTCGTGGCAGCCGTTGCGTGCGGCTTTCTCCGCGAGCGCGGGCAGCGCGTCGTGCTGCTCGTCGTCCCAGGCGACCAGGAGGGCGCCGACGGGTTCGACAGGGATGCCGCTCTCGGCTGCGTACGCGGCGAGGCGCCGCCGTCCGTCGCGTACGAGCCGTGCTTCGAGGGTGCCGGGGACGGCGTCGAATCCGGTGTGGAGGATGGCGGTGTTGGCCTTGGACGAGCCGGTGCCGACGTCGTCGCCCGCGTCGACGACGGCGATGCGCAGCGGGTGGGCGGCCAGTTCACGGGCGATGGCCGTGCCGACGACACCCGCGCCCACGACCACGACATCGTGGACGTGGCCGGGCAGGTCGCCCGCGGTGGTGACCGTCATGCTGCCGGTGCCGGTGCGGTCGCGGAGCGTGCCAGCAGGGCCGCGACCTCGGCGCGGAAGCGGGCGAGGCGTTCGGCCGCCTGGTCGGCGTTGATCCGCGGCTCGTAGACCGCGCCCGGCCGCCAGGCGGGAACCACTTGCTCCGGTGTCAGCGTCGGGTCCAGGCCGAGCCGGGCGACCGCGCCGACACCGAGCGCGGTCGCATCGGGCAACGCCGATACCTCGACGGGGAGTTGGAGAAGGTCGGCCTGGGTCTGCATGAGCAGCGCGGACCGGCTGAGGCCGCCGTCGACGCGCAGACAGGTCAGCGGTGTCCCGAGGTCGGCGGCCACGGCGTCGGTGAGCCCGGCGACCTGTGCCGCGATCCCCTCGCACAGGGCTCTGACGAGGTGCCCGGGCCCGGTGTCGAGCCCGAGTCCGGTGAGCGACCCCCGCAGATCGCCGCGCCACCAGGGGGCGGCGAGGCCCGCGAGCGCCGGGACGAAGGTGACACCGCCGCTGTCGGGGACGGCGGAGCCGACGGGGTCGAGGTCGGCGGCGCCGGAGATGACACCGAGGTCGGTCAGCCAGCGCACGGCGGACGCGGCGGTGTACACCTGACCGTCGAGGCAGTAGCTGGTGTGCCCGCCGAGGCGCCAGGCGACACAGCTGACGAGGCCGGTGGTGGCGCGCCGGGCCTGCGGTCCGGTCTGGGCGAGGAGGAACGCCCCCGTGCCGTAGGTGCATTTGGCGATGCCCGGTGCGGTGACGCTCTGGGCAAGCAGCGCTGCCTGCTGGTCCACGAGCAGCCCGGTGAGCGCGACTCCGGGCCCGAACGCGGTGGTGACGCCCACCGGGCCGTCCGCGTCGACGACCTCGGGCATCGGCTCGTCGCCGAGGCCGTAGAGGTCCAGGGCGCGCGGGGACCATGCGACGCGGTCGAGATCGAGGAGTTGGGTCCGCCCCGCGGTGGCCGCGTCGGTGACGAACGCTCCGGTGAGCCGGTGGACGAGCCAGGAGTCACTGGTGGTGACAACGCCTTCGCGGGTGAGGTGACGACGGATCCACGCCATCTTCGGCCCGGCGAAGTACGGATCCAGCGGGAGTCCGGTGAGCCGGAGCAACTCATCGGCGTGCGGGGCGAGTTCCTCGCAGACGGACGCGGCGCGCCGGTCCTGCCAGACGATGGCGTCGGTGAGCGGTTCGCCGTCGGCGGGGTCCCAGGCGAGGACGGTCTCGCCCTGGTTGGCGAGGCCGACCGCCGAGACCGGTTCGCCCGCCCGGGCGAGCGCCTGCCGTCCGGCGTCGACGACGGAGGAGAGCAGCGCGTGCGGATCCACCTCGACACGGCCGCCCGGGCCGTGGCGGGGTGCGAGGGGTGCGGTGCCGCTGCCGATGACGCCACGCTCGGGACAGATGACCAGTGCCTTCGTCCCGGACGTGCCCTGGTCGACGGCAAGCACAGGGCCTGTCACGGCCACTCCGTTCCTCGCTGGAGTCATCCTTGATCGCTGATGGAAAGGGTCGCCCGCACGGCCCTCGCGCGTCAAGGCCGGAGGCACTCCGGCTCCACTGACACATCATCAACTTCTTGCCGCTTGCGCATTGTTGAGTAAGATCGGCGCGTCGCGACAAGCGGAACGGGGACCTGCTGCAGGCCCTCGGACCGTGACGCTGTGCCGTTGTCCGGCCGACCACCGGGCACCCCGACACCGACGCCCCGGACACTCACCGGATGTCCTGTACCCGGCCGGCCCGACCCCCGGCCGGTGTTCCCGCACGCCTCACCCCCACGTCCCAAGAGGCCCCATGACCAGCATCGTCCCGCCCGATCTCCGCCGCAGCCCGAATCAAGCGAGGGCTCCGCGGCCGTGTTAGCCCCGTCTTCCGCGCCTCGTCCGCCGACGGCGACCCGCTGATGGCACAGGTGGAGGGCCGTCCCGTGTACCACCCGGCCGGGCACGACAGGGAGCTGCGGGCCGCTCTGCAGGAGTTGCGCACCGGCCGGTGGCTGGCCATGCGGAACCTGCTGGCGGCGACCACCGACTGGCACGCGTGGACGCAGCGCACCCAGGTGCTGGCCGCGGTCGCGGCCGGTTCGGACACCGTGCAGGCGTGGCGGTCGGAGGAGCCCGCGAGCACGGCCGCCGTGGTGATGCACTGCCGGGTGGTGGTGGAGCGGGCGCTGCGCGCCCATCGCGAAGGGCATCGCCGCACGCAGGAGTTGTGGCACGAGGCCTGGGAGGCGTGCCGCGCAGCCGCCCACGTGGCCCCGGACGATCCGGTCCCCTGGATCTGCCTGCTGGCGCTGGCCCGGCTCGACGGCGAACAGCGGCTGGACGAGCACCGGGCAGCGCCGCCGGGCCCGATGCTGTTCCCCGGCCCCTGGGGTCTGCTGGCCCGGGCCGACGAACGCGACCCGCACAATCGCGAGGCGTACCACCGGATGCTGCAGTTCGTCTACGCGCGGGGCCCGGGCGGCGGCCGGCTGTCCGAGGCTGTCAACTTCGCACAGTGGGCAGCGACGTCGGCCACTTCCGGATCCGCACTGAAAGTGCTTCCGCTCTATGTGCGGGTGGAGCGCCATCGCCGCGATAACGGCCACGAGAAGGCGCTGGACCTGCACTGGGTCACCGACGAAGCGGTTCGGGACGCACAGCTGGCCCTGAGCGACTGGTTCGACGCCGCCCGGCCGGCGCACCGCTCGCTGCTGGATCTCAGCCATCTCGCCCATGCGCTGTGGGGTGCCCTGCTCTTCGCCGACGCCGGCCGGGTCTTCGAGGCACTCGGCCCCTACTACACGCCTCAGCCGTGGGCCTACCGCACCCACGATCCCGCGGAGGCGGCGCTTGCCGAGGAGGTGTTCGTGCGCGCCCGTGCGCGCTGTCTCGCGGCCGGCCGGTCAGGCGGAAAGGGTTCCTGAGACACACCCCCGCTCCCCCGGCGCCCGACCGCTCGCCCCCGTCCCCTGCCTGCTCGTTCCCGTCCCCTGCCTGCCCCCGGAGGTACTCCCATGTCCATATCCGCGCCGAAGTCGTCGGGTTCCGACCGGGCCCCGTCCAGGGACGAGGAGGAGCGGCTGCGGGAACTCGGCTACCAGCCGGTCCTCGCCCGCCGGATGGGCGGTTTCGGCAACTTCGCGATCAGCTTCTCGGTGATCTCGATCCTGTCCGGATGCATGACCCTCTACGGCTTCGGTCTCAACACCGGCGGCCCCTCGGTGATGCTGTGGGGCTGGGTGGGTGTCGGCCTGTTCGTACTGTGCGTGGGCATGGCGCTGGCCGAGGTCACCAGCGCCTACCCGACGTCGGGCGCGTTGTACTACATGGCCGACCGCCTCGGCGGGCGCAAGTGGGGCTGGTACACGGGCTGGCTGAATCTGCTCGGCCTGCTGGGTGCCATCGCCGGCATCGACTACGGCTGCGCCCTGTTCACCGGCGCCTTCCTGAATCTCCAGTGGGGGTTCGAGCCCACCCCGGGCTCCACGATGGTCATCTTCATGTGCATTCTGCTGCTGCACGCCACGCTGAACCTGTTCGGTGTGCGGCTGGTGAGTGTGCTCAATTCGGTCAGCGTGTGGTGGCATCTGGGCGGTGTCGCGCTCATCGTGGGCGCGCTGGCGATCGTGCCGTCGGACCACCGGTCGCCGGAGTTCGTCTTCGGCGAGTTCGTCAACGGAACGGGCTGGGACAACCCGGTCTACGTGGCCGCGATCGGTCTGCTGCTCGCCCAGTACACGTTCTGCGGGTACGACGCCTCGGCCCATCTGTCCGAGGAGACCTCGAACGCGTCGGTCGCGGCCGCCAAGGGCATCGTGCGCTCCATCTGGGTCTCGTGGCTCGCCGGCTTCGCCCTGCTTGCGGGGCTGACGTTCGCGATCCAGGACTACGCCGGCACCCAGGAGACCGCCACCGGTGTGCCGCCCGCGCAGATCCTGATCGACGCGCTCGGCAACGGCGCGGCGTCCGCCCTGCTGCTGGTCGTCATCGTGGCGCAACTGTTCTGCGGCAACGCGGAAGTGGCGGCCGCGAGCCGCATGGTGTTCGCGTTCAGCCGGGACAACGCCCTGCCGGGTTCGGCGTTGTGGCGCAAGGTCAGCAGCCGCACGCAGACTCCGGTCCCCGCGGTGTGGCTGTCGGTGGGCTTCGCCTGCCTGCTCGCGCTGCCGTCGCTCTATTCGGCGACCGCGTACGGAGCGGTCACCGCGATCAACGTCATCGGTATCACCCCGGCGTACGCGATCCCGGTCTATCTGCGGCTGCGGGCGGGCAAGCGTTTCGAGCCGGGACCGTGGAACCTGGGCCGTTGGAGCAGGCCGATCGGATGGGTGGCCGTGGTGTGGGTGGCCGGCGTGACGGTGCTGTTCTGCCTGCCCCAGTCCCACCCCGTGACGGTCGACTCGATGAACTACGCCTCGATCGCCCTGGCGGCCGTGCTGGTACTGGCGACGGTGTGGTGGTTCGTGGCGCGCCGCTCGTACAGCACGCCCGCCGCGTACGGCAACGCACGGGAGCAGTCGGAGCTGGCGGAGAACATCGTCTGACTCGCCGTGGGCCGTGGGGAGTCGGGCCCGGAATGTGTGGCGGGGCCGTGTGGTTGAGCTGAGTCGGACCGGTGACCGCCGGAGCCGATGCCGTCCGCACCGAAGGAGTGATTGTGCCGTGGCACTCTCCCGTCACGAGCGTGAACAGTTCCTGGCCGAGCCGCACGTCGCCGCACTCGCGGTCGACGCGGGCGACCAGGACGGCAACGGTGGGCGCGCGCCGCTCACCGTGCCGATCTGGTACCAGTACGCACCGGGTGGGGACATCTGGATCATGACCGGCCGGGACTCCCGCAAGGGCCGCCTGATCGCGGAGGCGGGCCGGTTCAGCCTGATGGTCGACCGCCTCGAACCGACGATCCGTTACGTCTCCGTGGAAGGTCCCGTGGTCGCGAGCGTGCCGGCGACGCGGGAGCAGCTGGAGGAGATCTCGGCCCGGTACCTCCCGGCGGAGAAGGTCGAGGGGTATGTCGACTTCGCCTGGAAGGAGCATGGCGATCAGCTGGTCATCCACATGCGCCCCCAGCGGTGGCTGAGCGCGGACCTCGGCCAGGTCTGACGGCGCGGCGTCCCGCCCCGCGGGGGCGGGACGCCGCCCGCTGTGTGCGGCCCCAACACGCACGCACCTGACACGCCCCCGCCCGGGCGGGCGGACGGATCCCTCTGCGGGGACCGGCACGCACACCCGGCCAGGCGACCTCCCGGCCGCCCTCGCGGCGCCCGTGCCGGTCGTTCTCGGCGTTCGAGCCAGACGGCACACCGGTCGGTGAGCCTCGGCACGAGCAGCTGTCCGGCGAGAGCCGCGGCCATGTCCCACCCCGGCGCGGACGGACCGGCGTACGGCGCGGCGCCCTGGCAGCCCTCGCCCACCGGCCGGCCCTGGGCGGGCACGGCATCACACCGCCCCGCATCGCTCCCACGAGGGCGACCCCGTTCCGCCGCGCGGCACGGCACGGGCGCTCGTCGGCGCCCGGCACCCGACCGCCCGGAACCCCGTAACCGCAGACCCTCGTCAGGCGCGCGGGCACCTCCCCGTCGGCGCACCCGGCCCCCTGCACGGGCAGGCCATCGACAGCCTCGCTGCCGCCCGGCCGCGCCGCGGCCCTCGTGCCGCCCCTCAGGGGGCGCGAGGGGAACAAGGGTTTTCCCCGTATCGCGTTCACCTCCGCTTTTCCTACTGTCTGCCCCACCGGCAGAACCCGCCCCCCTGACTCGCGAACCACTCGGACTCGCCTGTCAGGTGCATGAAGCGCGGGGGCTGTTGGTGTCGGCCTCTCCCCAGGGGCCGTCGTGCCGGCGGCGGCGCGCGGGCTCACCCGGCCCGGGGAACCGCGGAATGCAACCCCCACGCTGCACCGCGGTTCCCGCGCCGCCCGCTCGCGCTTTCGAAACCGTCATTCGAGAGGAACACCTTGAACGGTTCCAGGCGGAGACTCATAGCCGTCGCGGCAGCGAGCGCCACGCTCGCCGGCGTTGCCGCGACGACTTCCGTGGCGTTTGCCGCAGCGCCCGCGAATCCCGCACCCAAGCCCGCACCGGCGTCACAGGCGATGACCGCCCTGCCGTCGGCGCCGGTCGAGAAGGTCATCGTCACCTACAAGTCCAAGGCCGCCGAGGCCACTTCGAACACCGCCGCCACCACCGATGCCACCACCAAGGGCACCGAGACCGGCGAGCGTCTGTCGTTCGAGCGCCGGCTCGCCGGCGGTTCCGCCCTGGTCGACCTGGGCGGTGAGGCGTCGAAGAAGGACGTGGCCGAGGTCATGGACGCGTTCCGCGCCGACCCGTCGGTCGCGTCGGTGGAGCCCGACATCCGCGCCTACGCGATGGCGGTCACGCCGAACGACACCGAATACGCCAAGCAGTGGGACCTGTTCGAGGCCACCGGCGGCATGAACGTCCCCGGCGCCTGGGACAAGAGCACCGGCAGCGGTGTGACGGTCGCCGTCATCGACACCGGCTACGCGACCCACTCGGACGTCGCCGGCAATGTCGTGTCGGGCTACGACTTCATCTCCAGCTCCGCCGACGCCCGCGACGGCAACGGCCGTGACAGCAACGCCAAGGACGAGGGCGACTGGAACGCCGCCGCCGGAGAGTGCGGCACCGGTTCACCGGCGAGCAACTCCTCCTGGCACGGCACCCATGTCGCGGGCACCATCGCGGCGACGACCGGCAACGGCAAGGGCGTCGCGGGCATCGCGTACAACGCGAAGATCCAGCCCGTACGTGTGCTCGGCAAGTGCGGCGGCTCGTCCGCGGACATCGCCGACGCGATCACCTGGGCCTCCGGCGGCTCCGTGCCGGGCGTCCCGGCCAACGCGACCCCTGCGAAGGTCATCAACCTGAGCCTCGGCGGCGCGAGCAGCACCTGCCCGAGCGTGTACCAGAACGCGATCAACGGCGCCGTCTCCCGCGGCACGACGGTCGTCGTCGCGGCCGGCAACAGCAACACCAACGCCTCCGGTTTCACGCCGGCCAACTGTGCCAACATCATCAACGTGGCGTCCACCAGCCGCGAGGGCAACCGTTCGTTCTACTCGAACTACGGCAGCATCGTCGATGTCGCGGCGCCCGGCGGCGAGACCCGCCGCGCCACGGACACGCCCGGCACGGTGACCACCCCGGAGAACGGCATCCTCTCGACGCTGAACGCGGGCACCACCGTCCAGGCGGCCGAGAACTACAAGCCCTACCAGGGCACGTCGATGGCAGCCCCGCACATCGCGGGTCTGGCCGCCTTGCTGGAGTCCGCCAAGCCGGCGCTGACCCCGGCCGACATCGAGTCCGCGGTGAAGGCCAACGCGCGGCCGCTGCCCGGCACCTGCTCGGGCGGCTGCGGCGCCGGCATCGCCGACGCGGCCAAGACGGTCGACGCCGTCACGGGCACCACGCCCGGCGGCACCGTGTTCAGCAGCGCGGCGGACGTCACGATCTCCGACAACACCACCGTGTCGTCCTCGATCGCCGTCACCGGCCGCACCGGCAACGCCCCCGCCGCCCTCAAGGTCGACGTGGACATCAAGCACACCTGGCGCGGTGACCTGGTGATCGATCTGGTCGCCCCGGACGGCACCGTGCGCAACCTGAAGGCGTCCTCGGGGTCGGACAACGCCGACAACGTGCTGGCGACGTACACCGTCGACGCCTCCAGCGAGATCGCGAACGGCACCTGGAAGCTCCAGGTCCGCGATGTGGCCTCCGGTGACACCGGCTACATCGACTCCTGGGGTCTCACCTTCTGATCCACCGCGGCAACGGCATCACCGCTGCTCAGGGGCGCGTTCCACGGCATCGGCCGGGGGCGCGCCCCCTCGCCGTCAAGTCCAGACCTGTCCGCATGCCGGACTCCGGGCCTGGACCGGGGCGGCAGGGTTCGTATTCTCTGCTCGAACGGGCAGGGGGCCCGCGCACGCCGGAAGGTGGTGGTGGGCTCGTGACATCGGAGAGAAACCGTGCCGAACCGGTCGGCCGCGCGGATCTGCTGGCCCGGCTCGACCGGGTCCTGGGGGTCCCCGCCGGTCGTGCGCTGCTCACCGGCCCGCCGGGGATAGGCAAGACGGAGGTGGCCCTGTCCGTCGCCGCGCGCGCCGAGGCCCGTGGCGAGAACGTGCTGTGGCTGGCCGCGCTGCCGGCCGACCGCGACATCCCGGGCGCGGCGGCCGCCGCACTCATCGCCTCCGTCGCGGCGGCCGGAGAGGCCGGCCACGGCCCCGGTGAAACGGACGTCCTGCGAAAGCTGCCCGGTCCGCAACGTGCGGCGGTCGCCGTGCTGTGCCGTGAAGCACCCATGCCCGACGCGGGATGGGACCCGGTGGCCCTGCGCCTCGCACTCGCCCACATCCTGCGCACGCTGGCCGCGCAGGGACCCGCGCTCCTCGTGCTCGACGGCGTGCAGTGCATCGACCCGGCGAGCGCCGATCTCCTGCGGTTCGCGTTGCACCTCGCGCCGCCCGCACTGCGGGCCGTCGCGGTCGACACCCCGGCGGCGTACGGGACGCGTACGGACCCCGGCGAACCGCCCCGGGACACCCCGGTGACCGCGCAGCCGCTGTGGGAGCCGTCAGAGGCGGACGTGGTGAACGTGCCGCCGCTGCACGCCGACGAGATCGCCGAACTGCTCATCCACCACCGGCTGCCGTCCCGGATGGCGGGCCGGATCCACAAGGCCAGCGGCGGAAACCCCCGGCTGGCACTCGCCGTCGGCCGTTCCCTCGCGGACGCCCGGACACCCGTGCACCACGCCGAGGCACTGTCGCTGTCCGGCCGCGCGCGCGATCTGGCCCGCGCCCTGCTCGGCGCGGTGCCGCCGGAGGTACGCCGCACACTGCTGCTCGCCGCGCTGGCGCTGCGTCCGACGGCCTCCCTGATCCGTCGCGCCGGGCGCCCGACCGCCGAGGCCGACCTCGCGGCCGCCGAGCGTGCGTCGCTGATCCGCCTCACGGAGGACGGCACGGTCGCCTTCGCGGCCGGGGTGCTGCCGTCCACGCTGGTGCACGACGCCTGCTGGACCGAACGCAGCAGCGGTCACGCCGCGCTCGCCGCGGTCGTCGACGATCCGGTCGAGGCGGTACGGCACCGGGCGCTGGCCACCGACATCCCCGACGAGGACCTGGCGACCGAGGTTTCGGCGGCGGCCGAGACGGCACGGCGGCGCGGGAACAGCACGCTCGCCGCCGAACTCGCCCTGCTCGCGGCCGAGTCCACGCCCGGCCTGCACGGCGCGCAGCGCATCGCGCGCCTGGTGGACGCGGCCGAGGAGGCGGCCCGTGCGGCCCGCGCCGATCTGGCGATGCGCGCGGCGACCGACCTGCTGGCGCGGGACGCGTCACCTGCGGACCGGGTGCGTGCGCGGCTCGCGGTCCTGGACACGGCAGGACAGGGCCTCACCGGACTCGACGAGATCTATGTGCACGCCATGGAGGACTCCGAGGACGACACGGCGCTCCGGGCGGCGGTCCAGCTGAGGCTGGCGGTCAAGTACGTACTGGCCGACGGTGATCCGGTGCGTTCACGCGCCGCGGCCGTGGATTCGGCGGCGCTCGCCGCTTCGGTGGCGGACCGGATCACGGCCGCCAGGGCGCTCACGGTGCAGGCGCGCATGGACCGGTTCCTCGGATCGCCCCATGCGGAACGGGTGCTCACCGAGGCCCGCGCCCTGGAGGTGGTGGAGCGGCCGCCGGGCGTCCGCAACGCCGCCCAGATCCTGACGATCCGTCATGCCCTCTTCGACGACCGGCTCGTGGAGGCACGGGAACAGCTCGGTGCGCTGCTGCCGCTCGTGGAGCGGCGCGGTCCGGTCGAGGACGCGATCGAGCTGTTCCGTACGTTCGCGGAGGTCGAGGCGCGCCAGGGCCGGTGTGCGGCAGCGCTCGCACACGCGGGACGCTCGCTCGCGCTGACGCTGGAGGCCGGTCTGTCGCCGGGGCCCGCGTGGTACGCCCTGGCTCTCGCGGAGACGGCGGGCGGCAGCTTCGAGCGCGCCGCGAGCTATGCCCTGCGCAGCGTCCGCGCCTCGGAGGAGGAGGGCGACCATGTCTTTCTCTCCCGCAGCCTGTACGCGCTCGGCCGGGTCCAGTTGCTCGCGGGGGACGTGGGCAGCGCGCTGGAGACGCTGCGCCGGGTGCAGACGAGCGAGCGGGCGCAGTCGGCCGTCGATCCTTCGATGCTGCGCTGGCACGAGGAGCTGGCCGAGGCCCTGGTGGCGAACGACGCCTTCGAGGAGGCGACGGCGCTGCTCGACGGAGTGCGTCCGGTCGCCGAACGGCTCGGCCGCAGGACGGTGCTGCTCGGCTGCGACCGGGCGCACGCGGTGCAGCTGGCGTTGAGCGGCAGGCCGGACGAGGCGGCCGGGCTGCTGACCGAGGTCGCCGCGCGGTTCGAGGCCGCGGGCCTGCCGTTGGAGCAGGGACGGGCGCTGATCACGCTCGCCCGGGTGGAGCGGCGCCGTCGGCGGCGGTCGGCCGCCGCGCACGCGCTGGCAGCCGCGGCCTCGGTCTTCGAGCGGGCGGGGGCCGCGCCGTGGCTGGTGCTGGCGACTGAGAGCCCGGGTGTGCCGGCGCCGGCGGCGCCTGCCGAGCGGGCCGGCGCGCTGTCGGCACTGACGGAGGCGGAGCTGCGGCTGGCCCACCTGGTCGGGCAGGGGGCCAGCAATCAGGAGGCCGCGGCGAAGCTGTATCTGAGCGTGAAGACGGTGGAGGCCAGGCTGACCCGGATCTACCAGAAGCTGGACGTCCGTTCACGGGCGCAGCTGGCGACGGCACTCAACAGCTGACCGCCGTCCCGGGCGACGCGCGGCGCGCACATGGGAAAGGGCCGATCCCCTCGGATCGGCCCTTCGCCTGTCACATCGTCACTTCCACGGGAAACCGGTCCAAAGGAACGGTACGTGATTCTCCGGGGTCGTAGTCACGCCGTTGCCACTGGGCCTGCCGGTCTCCTCCGTGGCGGCCGCTGTGTCCGTCGGGAAACGGCCGTCCTCGGTGGAGGAACCGTGGTCCTTGCCCCAGCCAGCATGCTCCTTGGCGGGGGCGCCGTGCTCCTTGCCCCAGATGCCGAGGCCGTCGCCCCAGATCTCCTTGCCCCAGATGCCGTGGTCCTTGCCATGGGTGCCGTGGTCCTTGCCCCAGCCGCCGTGGTCCTTGCCATGGTGATCCGGCGGGGTTCCGTGGCCGTTGTAGTCGTCTTCGACGATGCAGAACGCGACGCGGCTGATGCCGGCGAACTTGCCGCCGGGGTTGGAGGTGGTGTGCAGCGTTTCGTCGACCGCGACACGACCGGCCATGGAGTTCCGGTAGTCGTAGACCTTGGCGCCGGCATCGGCGCCCTTGACGATGGCCGCGGCAGCGGCGAACGGCCCGGTGAACTGGAACTCGAGCAGCTCCGGCTCGCCTTCCGCGTTGTCCGTGACGTTCAGGAGGACCGAGCCGTTCTGCGAGTTGAACGTGAAGGGGAGCACCTGTTGGTCCACGGGCCGGCCGTCCGTGCCGACCTCGAAGAAGTCGGTGCCCTCGACGCCGAGCCCCGGCTGGACGTGGGCACACTTCGGGTCACCCGTGTATTCCACGGGCGCCACTTCGGCTTCGAGCCGAGGGTTCGGGTCCGCCGAAGCGGAGGTGGCGAAGGCGATGGCCAGAGCCGTCGTCAGGCCGAGGCCGACGAGCTGCGACCCCCGTCTTGCTCGCGACGGCGCCGTCGCCCGGCTTGCTCGCGTGGTTGCTCGCATGACAAGTACTCCTCCTTGTTGTGGGTGGACCAGAGAGTCTCTGCCGTCGCGGACTCGCGCCTCTTTCGGCTGTACGAGTTCTGACTTCCGTCGGCCGCGGGGCGCCCCAAGCATTTGCATGATCAGACCCGGCATCGCTCCCGCCGCGCCCCTCCGTACGCCATCTGGGCCTTGTTGAGCACCGGGTAGGTGCAGCGCCGTCGCAGCACTACGGAAATTCACGGGGACCCACACGGGCGTCACGGGGATGACGCGTCAGCCCGCGCCCGACGACGGATTGGCATGCACGCTTCCATGAGCACCGCTGCCACCCGCTCACCTCTCGGGGGCGGCCGAGCCGCGCCACCCGATAAGTACGTAAAGCAGGTCATACACCTACATCATTGATATAAACGCCACATGAGGCGCGTGAGCTGCTCACGTCCTTCGTCGACGCAGCCGCGCCCTGCACCTCCGACGGAGGCCACAAGGAGAACCATGCAGCAGTTCACCAGCGCGGCGCCGCAGCAGTCAGCCTCTGCCCCGCCGCACCGGACAGCATCGCGCGGAGGCCCGTGGGCCGGGTGGTACGTACCGGTCGCGGTCTGCGTCGACTCGGCCGGAGTGGCGCTGCCGACGGCGGCGGCGCTGCTCGCGAGCCGAGTGGCCTACCCCGTGCACCAGGCGATGCTGATCGCCGTCCTCTGGGTGCTCGTGGGCGCTTGCTCCAAGCGGTACGCGCCCTGGACATGGGACGACGGCGCCCCGGTGGGGCCGGTCGTCCGGGACTGGCTCGTACTGCTCGGCATTGTGGCCGCGCTGCGATCCGTATCCGGTCTCGGCGACGCACCCGCGGCAGCGCTCGCCGCGCTGTTCGTGTCGCTCGTCGTCACCGTGGTCTGCCGCAAGGCGATCCACCATCACCTGATGACCATGCGCCGCCAGGCCCGGACGCTCCGCCGTGTCCTCGTCATCGGCGAGGCCGCGGCGGTGGACGCCGTGGTCGGACAGCTCGCCGAGCGCACCGACCACGGATACGTGGTCGTCGGCGCCTGCGTGGTGGGCGAGGACGACCTTCAGTCCGGCGTACCGGTGTGCACCCGGCTGCGGACCGAGGAGCCGACGGGACTCGACGATGACGCGGCGCCCGTGGGAGAAGCAGCCCATGCTCTCGACGCCGACCTGGTCTTCGTGGCAACGGGCAGCCGCATGTCCAGGGACCGACTGCGGCGGCTGGCCTGGGCGGTGCACGACCGGGGCCGGCAGCTGATGGTCCTGCCGGGCGTCGTCGAGGTGGCCCGGCGCAGGGTCCGCCTCACATCGGCGGCCGGGCTCACACTGCTGGACGTCTCGCCGCCGACGCGCCACGGCCCGCCGACGGTTCTGAAGGCCGCCACGGACCGGATGGGCGCGCTCCTCCTGCTCGTCGTACTGGCGCCGCTGTTCGCCGCCCTGGCGATCGCCGTGCGCATCGGCTCGCGCGGGCCGGTCATCTTCCGTCAGACACGCGTCGGCCGGAACAGCGTCCCCTTTGCCATGTGGAAGTTCCGCACCATGGTCGTGGACGCGGACCGGCTGAAGAGCGAGCTGGCAACGGCGAACGAGCACGACGGCCACATGTTCAAGCTGCGCAAGGATCCGCGGGTCACGCCTGTCGGCCACGTTCTGCGCCGGTACTCGTTGGACGAGCTTCCTCAGCTGGTCAATGTGCTGCTCGGCCACATGTCACTGGTGGGGCCCCGCCCGCCGCTCCCCGAAGAGGTCGCCCGCTACGACTGCGTGGAGATGCGCCGGCTGAGCGTCAAGCCCGGCCTCACGGGGCTGTGGCAGGTGAGTGGACGGTCGGACCTCTCGTGGCACGAGACCGTCTCACTCGACCTGCGGTACGTGGACAACTGGTCGTGGACCTGGGACATGAAGGTCCTGGCCCTCACGGTCCGCGCCGTGCTGGACGGGCGCGGGGCCTACTGAGACTCAACCGACCGTCGCCCTGGGCACGGCTTCGGACTCGCCGGCACTCAGCCACGACGCATAGGTGGACGCGATGCCGTCCCGCAATACGATCCTCGGCTTCCAGCCGAGGGCGGCGATGCGGGAGACATCCAGCAGCTTGCGCGGCGTGCCGTCGGGCTTCGAGGTGTCGAAGGCGATCCGCCCCTCGTAGCCGACCACCTCCCCGATGATCCCGGCCAGTTCACCGATCGTCAGGTCGTCGCCGCAGCCCACGTTGACCGGCGCATCGCCGTCGTAGCCTCGCAGCAGGGTCAGGCAGGCGTCGGCGAGGTCGTCGACGTGCAGGAACTCCCGACGAGGAGTGCCGCTCCCCCACAGCACGACCTCGTCGAGCCCGTCCCGCTTCGCCTCGTGGAAGCGTCGGACGAGAGCCGGCAGGACGTGCGAGGACTCGAGGTCGAAGTTGTCACCCGGCCCGTAGAGATTGGTCGGCATGGCGCAGATGTACGAGGCGCCGTACTGCCGCCGGTAGGACTGGACCTGCACGATGCCCGCGATCTTTGCCAGCGCGTACGGCTCGTTGGTCGGCTCCAGCGGCCCGGTGAGCAGGGCCTCTTCCGGGATCGGCTGCGGAGCGAGCCTGGGGTAGATGCACGACGACCCCAGGAACAGCAGGCGCCGAACGCCCGCGGCGTGTGCCGCGGCGATCACGCTCAGCTGGATCCGCAGGTTGTCCTCGATGAACTGCACGGGACGGGTGTTGTTGGCCATGATGCCGCCCACCTTGGCGGCGGCCAGGACGACGGCGTCCGGCCGGGTGTCGCGCAGAAACGACGCTGTGGCGTCCATGTCGCGAAGGTCCAGTTCGGACCTTGTCCGGGCGAGCACCTCGTACCCGTCGGAGGCCAGGCGGCGCACCACCGCGGAACCGACGAGCCCGCGGTGGCCGGCCACGTACGCACGGGCGGGAGCGGCAAGTAGATCTTCCATGTGGCCGAGTCTGCCAGCAACACACCTATATGTACCGCTACACGTCGAAAGTTCGCGGACACTCCCATACGTGGACACTTCGCCAATCTCAGGAAGAACCAATGCCGTGGCACAGACCACGGCGGCACCCTGCACCGAAGACCGCACCGGGGCCAACGGCCACAGGAACGCCTTGGAGCGGTCCCTGCGGGGTTTCACGGGAGCCGGCTACGACAAGGGGCGCCCTCTGATCGTCCAGGCGGCCTGGTTCGCCGTCCTCAATCTCGTCTTCGTCAAATGGTGGTTCCCGGCCCGCTGGCGGCCGGCTCTGCTGCGGGCGTTCGGTGCGCGGATCGGACATCGCGTACTGATCCGCCAGCGGGTACGCGTGCACTGGCCGTGGCGGCTGGAAGTCGGCGACGACGTGTGGATCGGCGAGGACGCGTGGCTGCTCAACCTGGAGCAGATCACGATCGGCAGCGACGTGTGCGTCTCCCAGGGCGCGCTGCTGTGCACCGGAAGCCACCAGCGCCACAGCCGCACCTTCGAGTTCGACAACGGGCCCATCCTTCTGGAGCCAGGAGCGTGGGTCGCGGCAAGGGCCGTCGTCCTGCGCGGCGTCACCGTCGGACGCGGTGCGGTGGTGGGCGCATCGGCGGTCGCCCACCGCAACGTCCGTCCGGGCGCAGTCGTCACGGTCGGAGCAACGGCATGAAACTTGTCCATGTGGTGACGCTCCTCAGCGACGACGGAGCGTACGGCGGCCCGACGAGCGTGGCCACCGGGCAACTGGAGGAGTGCGCCGCGCGCGGCCACGACGTCGCGCTGGTGTCCCTGTGGCGGGGCAGATCCCGGGCTCCGGCGCGCTACGGCTCGGTGGCGCTGCATACCCGCCCGGCGCGCTCGATCCTCCCGGGGCGCTTCACGGGGCTCATGCATCCGCTCCTGGTCAGGGACATGTGGCGCTCCATGGGGAGGGCCGATGTCGTGCACATCCACGCGGGGCGTGACCTCGTCTCCCTCAGCGCGCTGGCCGTGGCGGCGCTGCGGCGCAAGAGGTTCTTCACGCAGACGCACGGCATGGTGGAGCCGCGACGCCGTGCCGTCGTCGCGTTGTTCGACCGCTTGTACGTGCCTCTCCTGCGCCGGGCACGCGGCTGCCTGGTCCTCACCGAGCAGGAGCGGCGGGCCGTGGCCGAGGTCATCGGCCCCGACGGTCCGCCGCTGCTGACCCTGCCCAACGGGGTGCGGCCCGCGGACAGCGAAGCGGCGGACACCCCCCGAAGCGGACGTGAGGTGCTCTACCTCGGCCGGCTGCACCCGCACAAGCGCCCGGAGGCGTTCGTCGAGATGGCAGCCCTGATCCACGCGAAGATGCCCGACACTCGCTTCACCCTGCACGGGGCCGACGAGGGGTCGCTCGCATCGGTGCTCCGGCTCATCGAGAGCAGAGGACTCGAGGGGATCGTCCGCTACGGCGGTGCGCTCGGCCACGCCGAGGCGGTGCGTGCCCAGGCGAGGGCGGCCGTTTACGTGCTCCCCAGCATCAGCGAGTCGTTCTCGATGACCGCGATCGAAGCGCTCTCCGTGGGGACGCCCGTGGTGTGCACCGACGGCTGCGCCATCGGCAAGGAGCTGGCGCGCCGCGGGGCGGGGGTCGTCACCGACGGGAGCCCGCGAGCCATGGCCGAGGCGGTGTGCGAGCTGCTGACCGACGAGGGCAAGCGCAGCGCCATGGTGAAAGCGGGTCACCACGCCGTCGAGGAGGCATTTTCCCTCCGCGCCGTGACCGATCGCCTCGAAGCGATCTATCGCGGCATCTGAACCACGGGCTGTCCGGAGCAACTGCTCCCCGCGGCCTGTCCGGTGGCTGTCCGTGCCGTGATGACCGGCGGACGCCGCCCAGCTTCGTACACCCACCAGCAAAGGAGTACGTGTGACTGCAAAAACAGCGCTCATCACCGGTATCACGGGCCAGGACGGCTCGTACCTTGCTGAGCTGCTGCTGGAGAAGGGCTACCAGGTGCACGGGGTCGTCCGTCGCGCCTCCACCTTCAACACCCAGCGCATCGAACACCTCTACCGCGATCCGCACGACCCCGAGGCCCGTATGTTCCTGCACTACGGGGACCTCACCGACGGGACCCGGATCGCGGGTCTGCTGGAACAGGTGCAGCCGGACGAGGTGTACCACCTGGCAGCCCAGTCACATGTGCGGGTGTCCTTCGACGAGCCCGAATTCACCGGTGACACCACGGGTCTTGGCACCACGCGGCTGCTGGAGGCCATCAGAACCACAGGGGTTCCCTGCCGCTTCTACCAGGCGTCCAGTTCGGAGATGTTCGGCGCGGAGCCGCCGCCCCAGGACGAGCACACCCGGTTCCACCCGCGCTCGCCGTACGGGGCGGCGAAGGTCTACGCGTACTGGGTCACCCGCAACTACCGCGAGGCATACGGCCTCTACGCAGTCAACGGCATCCTGTTCAACCACGAGTCGCCGCGCCGCGGCCCCACGTTCGTGACCCGCAAGGTGGCCGTGGCCGCCGCCCGGATCAAGGCCGGACTGCAGGACGTGGTGCACCTCGGCAACCTCGACGCCCGCCGGGACTGGGGCTACGCCGCCGAGTACGTCCACGCGATGTGGCTGATGCTGCAGCAGGACGATCCGGACGACTACGTGATCGCCACAGGGACCAGCCACAGCGTCAGCGACTTCGTCGAGCACTGCTTCGCGCACGTGGGCCTCGACTGGCGCGACCACGTCCGCTTCGACGAGCGCTACCTGCGCCCCACCGAGGTCGACGACCTCATCGGCGATGCCTCCAAGGCCGAGCAAGCCCTCGGGTGGCGTGCGAAGGTGCACGTACCGGAGCTTGCCCGGCTCATGGTCGACGCCGAGTTGGGCGCCCTCACCCAGCCCGTGGGGCCTGCGGACCCGACGGCTTCGCCCGGTGCCCCCAGCCTGGCGCTGCGCTGACCCGCGTTCCCGGCACGGCGGTGATCACCGTCGGGCCGGGTCCCGGAGGATCAGCGCCTCGGACAGCATCGCGGTGATCCGCCCCAACCCGGCCTGCGGGCTGAGCCGTTCCTGAACGTAGGCAGGGCCGCGCGCACCGAGCGCGGCCTGCCGTTCGGGATCCCGGAGCAACTCCCCGACGGCGCTGTGAAGCGCCTCGGGGTCCTCCGCGGGAACCACGACTCCCGCCCCCGAGCGACGTACTTCCGCAGCCGTGCCGCCCTCTGGGGCCACCGAGGCCACGACGGGGCGGCCGCTCGCGAAGTAGGACGTCAGCTTGGAGGGCAGGCTCATGTCCAGCACCGACGCCCGTTGGGTGACCGCGAGGAGGTCCGCGGCGGCCAGCACGTCGGGGAAGTCCTCGTCGGCCGCCGGCGCCAGCAGGTTCACGTTCGTGAGGCCGGCTGCCAACCCCTCCAGGTGTGAGCGCTGACTGCCGTCCCCCATGAGCACGATCCGCATGTGCGGGGTGGCCCGGGCGGCGATGCGTGCGGTTTCGACCAGCACCTCCAGCCCCTGCTTCAACCCCATGTTTCCCGAGTGCAGCACGACGAACTCCTCCTCCCCCCAACCGAGTCGTGCCCGTACCGCCCGGCGGTCTGCCGTGGGGGGCGCCACATGAGACCAGTTGGGCACGACCCTGACGCGTTCGGCCGGCACGCCCGCCGTGATCACGCGGTCCACGAACGACTCGTGCACCACTCCGACGAGAGCGGCCGAGCGCAGGATCCTCGCCTCCACCCCGGCCACGACGGATGCCACGCGGCCCCCACCCCTGATGCCGCTCTGCGCGGCCGCGGCCCCCATGAGGTCCTGCACCACGAGCACGTGCGGCACACCGTGGCGTCGTGCGAGCCGGCCGCCGATTGCGCCTCCGGCGAGCGCCGGCATCTGGCTCAGCACGAGGTCCGGCCGTCCGGCCGGCGTCCGGACCGATCCGTGCGCGAGGAAGCTCAGTTCGTATGCCGCCCTGAGCAGCGCGGTCTGACGGGAGGGCAGAAAGCTGCGGCGGCGGTGGACGCGAACGCCTCCCCGGTTCTCCACCATGCGCCAGCGCCCACGATAGTCATCGTGGACGCGCCAGCTCGGATAGTGCGGCATACCCGCGAGGACGTCGACCTCGGCACCACAGGCGGCCACGTGCTCCGCGGTCCGGGTCGAGTAGGGAGCGATTCCGACGCGCTCGGGCGCGTAGTTGGCCGACACGACAAGTACGCGGCGGCCCGAAAGCATATTAGCCATTTCCGCATAATACGATGCAAATGCCGCAACCTTTCGGCGAAACACTCGCCCGTATTCGACCGATATTTCACATTCCTGAGCTATAACTTCAGCGAGGCGGAATTTGCCGATTTGATCGCTTCGTTGAGGGGACGCAGGTGCAAAGCAGTCAAGAACGTTGTACGGCTGCGGTATGCAGCTGGGCCCTCGTTCTCGTCGTCGTGCTGCCGTGGCTGATCCTTCAGACCCCGGGCACGCATTTCGGGCCGACACTCGCCCTGCAATGTGTCGTCGTCACCCACACCGGCGGGGCGCTCTCCAGGGTGCTCACCTCCGGGTCGGTGCGGCTCGTCGCATTCGGCTTCTGGCTGTTCGCCTACGTGTGGTTCGGGCTGGCACCGCTCGCCATGCTCGCCACCGACGACTACCCCCTGCTCTACCGCACCGATGAGGCGACCGCTTTCACGGCCACCGCCCTGACCGAACTCGGGCTGCTGGCATACAGCGCCGGGGCGGCAGTTGCCGCCCGGCGCACGAAGTCCCGTTCGCTCGTCATCGAACCGCTGCTCTCCCGCCGGCTCTCCCCCGTGGCTGTTCTGCTCCTTTGCGGCCTGTCGCTGGTACTGGCCGTCTGGCTGATCCCCCAACAGGGCGGGTGGGAGGTCTTCTTCAAGAGCAGGGAGGCCGTGAAACAGGCGGCGGCCACTTCGGACGCGCAGCGGGTGCTGCGTGCCTGGCTCCTCGCCGTTCCCGCCTTCTGGGCGCTGCTGGCCTTGGTGCACCTCATCCGCCTGCCCACAGGCGACCGGTTGTTGCGCGGCATCCGCTGGATGCTGCTCCCGCTCCTCCTCGCGCTCAACGTGGTCGTCAACAACCCGATCAGCAAGCCCCGCTTCTGGGCCGGAACCGTCATTCTGGCCCTGGTGTTCGCGTCGAGCTGGTTCAGCCGGCCACGGGCCTTCCGTATCACCGCGGGCGCGCTCACGGCCGTCGTACTGCTCGTGTTCCCGTACAGCGACTACTTCCGTTACGAAGAACGCGAGACCCTTCGCGCGGTGGGCCTGGCGGAACAGTTCACGTCGAACATGGACTACGACGCGTATCAGCAGTTGCAGACCGGCATCGACTACGCGCACGACACCGGTTTCTCGCCGTCGGCCGCTCTCGGTCCGCCCCTGTTCATGGTGCCGCGCACCGTGTGGCCCGACAAACCGGAGGACACCGGTGTCCGCATCGCCGAGTACGCGGGCTACGACTTCCAGAATCTTTCGGCGCCGCTGTGGATCGAGACCTACCTGTGGGCCGGAGTTCCCTCGGTGATCGTCGCCTTCTACCTGGTCGGTGTGGCCGGGCGCCGTATGGACGACATCCGGGAAAGGCTCCGGAACAAGCAGGCCACGCTGGCGACCTTGATAGTCCCGGGTATCGCCTTCTATCAGATCATCCTCCTGCGAGGTGGCCTCATGGCCATTGCAGGACCCCTGATGCTCCTGCTGACCATTCCGCTTTTCATCACCACCCGCGCCGCCGCCCGGGCATCCCGGTTCCCTTCACCGTCGCTCCCGCCCGCGACCGCCGGCCCTCTCCCAACCCAGGAAAAGGAGGCCATCCATGACCAACTCCACCGGGTTCGATGACCGGTACGCCGAACCGGACCAGCTCCGCGACCAGCTGCGCCAACTGCTGAGGTACCGCGCGACCATCGCGCTGGGCATCGTCCTGGGGCTGCTCGCCGGAGTGCTGCTGGCAACGTTCCGCGCAGGCAGCTACACCTCCACGGGCGAGGTCCTCGTCCGCGCGACCACGGACCCGTTCAGCACGTTCGGCGTGTCCGTCGAGAACCAGGTGAGCATGGGCACGGAGCGGCAGATCGCGCTCAGCGCCACCGTCGCGGCCCGTGCGGCGAAGAAGCTTCGCGAGCCGTTCACGGCGGACGCGCTGCTGGAGGACCTGCGCGTCAGCAATCCGCCGGACACCCAGGTCCTCCGGTTCGAGTACACGGCCACCACCGCGAAGCGGGCGGCCCAGGTGACCAACGCGTTCGTCGACGCCTACCTGTCCGATCGCAAGGACAGGACCGACACCACGGTGAAGCGCATGACGGCGGGACTGGAGCAGGAGGTCACCCAGCTGGTCAAGAAGACCTCCGGAAAGGCGAACGCCGCCCAGACCGCGGGCATGCGGGAGCAGATCAGCGTCCTGCAGAAGCGGATCTCGGACATCAAGTCCCGCGACACCACCGGTGGCGATGCCGTACGCAGGGCGGAACCCCCGCTGCTGCCCTCGGGGCCGGGGAAGGGGACGCTCCTGGGCCTCGGTGTGGTGGGTGGTCTACTGCTGGGCATCATCCTCGCCTGGCTGCGATCGGCGCTGGAACCGCGGGCACGCTCGATCCGCGACGTCCAGGGCGCGTTGGGTGCCCCGGTTCTGGGCATCGTGGCCGGGACGGGTGCGGGCGGCGAACTGCTGAATGTCGGCCGGGCCGGCGGCGCCCGCGCCGAGACATATCGGACCATCGCCTTCCGCCTCCGGCACGACCAACTGCGTGCGGGTGGCCGCTCGCTGCTGATCGTGGCGCCGAAGCCGGACCACACCGCGAAGGCCGCCGAAGCGGCCGCGGTGAACCTCGCGGCCGCCTTCGCCGAGGCCGGTGACGACGTGCTGCTCGTGGACGCCACCGCGAGCGTGCCCGGCCTCGCGGAGCGCCTGCCGCTGGTGACGGACGGGTGCGATGTCGACACCGAACTGGCCCGCCTCTCCGACAACCAGGTCGTCGTCGACGCGGGCACCGCAGGCCGCTTCACCCTCTTCCCCGACACGCGTGGCACCACCTCGGACCATGTCCCGGCGCCGCCCTCGGTGACGCGTGTCCTGCCGTCCCCCGACTTCGGAATGTCGGCGCTCGTCGTCACTCGGCCTCTGCTCGCACACGCCGACGGTCTCGCGGTCGCCCAGCGGGTGGACGGCGTCCTCGTGGTGGGCGGGCTCGATCAACTCAGGCGCGACGACCTCAAGCGGGTGCGTGAGCTGATCAGTTGCTCGGGCGGACACATCATCGGCGCCGTGCTCGACAGCGGCAGCCGGCGGAACAGGCTCCGCAGCGCCCTGGACGGTGCCATGGTCCGCCCGTCGAAGAAGCAGGACTCGTACACACCGGCCGCCCCCTACGGCGTACCGGCCGGGTACGCCGCCACGCAAACCGCGCCCGATGCCGCGCCTGAGGAGAAGCCCTCCCCGCCCCAGCAGGCTTCGTCCACGCAGGACGCCACGGTCACCACCTCCCAAGGATGAGCGCCTCCGGAACGGCCGTTCCCGCCACCGGCGGAACGTCCGCCCGGAGCGGGGTCGCCGCCACGGCGCGTGGCGGGTGGTGGGGCTTCCTCGGATCGGTGGTCAACGCTGTCTTCGGCTACATCCTGGTCGCTCTGGTCGCCCGCGTCCTCGGGGCGCACGGGTCGGGAGCGGTGTTCACGGGCGTCGCCATCTTCACCATCCTCAGCAACACCTGCAAGCTCGGTGCCGACACAGGGCTGACGCGGTTCGTGTCCCGCGACGTGGCCACGGGCGGCGGCCGGCAGGTGGGAACGCTCCTGCGTACGTCCCTCGTACCGGGAACCGTGGCGAGCACCGTGGCGGCCGCGCTGCTGTTCTTCTCTCCCTCGACAGCCACCTCACTGCTGCCGAACCTGTCCACGGAAGACGCGGTCACCCTGGTCCGGCTCTTCGCGGTCTTCCTCCCCGCGGCCACAGTCAGCCTGATCCTGCTCGGCGCCAGCCAGGGGTACGGCACCGTGATCCCGTTCGTCGGGGTCGAGCAGATCGGCAAACCGGTGCTGCGCGTCCTGATCGCCGTACCTGTCGCGCTCCTCGCCCCGGGTGTACTGAGCCTGGCCACTGCCTGGTTGGTCCCGTCCCTGGCCGGTGCCATCGTCGCCTGGCTCACGCTGCGCCGGTGCCGAACGGGTGGGAAGTTCCCTCCCGGGCCTGATGCGGCCGCTGTCCGGCGGGGATTCTGGGCGTTTTCCGCACCACGCGCGCTTTCCGCCTTCTTCGACATCAGCGCGGTCTGGGTGGGCGTCATCCTGCTGTCGGGACTCGGCACAAGCGAAGAGGCGGGCATCTACACGGCCATTACGCGCATCATCGCTGCGGGAATGCTGATCCAGCAGGCCATTCGGCGGGCCGTGGCACCCCAGATCAGCCGTCTTCTCGCCATGGACGAGTTCCAGCAGGCATGCCACCTGCACCGCATTTCGACCCGCTGGATTCTGTTGTTCTCCTCGCCGCTGCTCGTGCTTGTCGCGTGCTTCCCCGGCACGCTCCTCTCCCTTTTCGGACCGGAGTTCGTCGGGGGGGCGGATGCCCTGCTTGTTCTCTGTGTCGCCACAGCGATCAACATCGCCGTGGGCAACGCCCAGACCGTGCTGCTCATGGCGGGCAAGAGTTCGTGGCAACTCGCCGTCAGCGGCCTGGCGTTCACGGTGCAGCTGACAGTCGGATTCCTCGCCGTGCCCCGTTGGGGCGTGTTGGGGGCCGCCCTGTCCTGGGGGGCGGCGATCGTTGTCGAGAACCTCACGTCGGCCGCTCTGGTGCGGCGAAATCCCGGCTTCACAACTGTCGATCGCGGTTACCTCGCCGCGACAGGTGCCGGTCTCTGCCTCACGGCGGCTCTGGTTCTTCCCGCACGATTCCTGGTCGGCGATTCACCAATGGGACTCGCCGTAGGAATGACCTTGGGGATTTGCGTATTCAGTATAAGTTTGAGCCGCTTTCGCACCGCACTCGGGGTGCATGAGCTCGCCGGCGTCCTTCGTAGAGACGACGCGTAAAAGCCGTCGCAGTGCCGCGGCTCATCTGAATCCCCACCCCCCTCTCACCACCCGTACATCGAAGTCTGGGATGTTTCCATGCGCCTGAGAAATCGCCCCACGAGGATTGTCACCACTGCGTCCGCCGTGGTCTTCCTCACCGCCGCTTCACTCGTGACCGCTTCCGGCGCGGAATCCGGCAAGCCTGCCGTGACCGCCGACCCCTTGGCGACCTGGCAGACGGACGGCATCGTCTGGTCGCTCGCGTACGCAAAGGGTGTCGTGTACGTCGGCGGCACTTTCAACTACGTCCGCCCGCCGGGCGCGAAGCCCGGCGAGAAGCAGGTCGCGCGCAAGAACTTCGCCGCGTTCGACGCGGTCACGGGCAAACTCCTGCCGTGCGCCCACGCCTTCACCGGCGGCGCAGACACCGTACGGGCGATGAAGGCATCACGCGACGGCAAAGTGCTCTACGTCGGCGGCTCCTTCGGTCGCGTCGGTACGACGGGCGTGACCAGTGCGGTTGCGCTCAACACGGCCAACTGCTCGGTGCGCCAGGACTTCCGGCCCGCCATGTCGGCGCCCGTTCACGCCATCGAGACCACGGACAAGGAGGTCTACCTCGGTGGCGCCTTCAACGTGGTCAACGGCCAAGCCAAGAGCAAGATCGCGGCGTTCTCGCCGACAGGCAAACTGCTGCCGTTCACGGCGCAGCTCGACGGACCCGTCAGGGCCATCGCTGCGGCAACCAATCAGAACAAGCTCATGGTCGGCGGCTCCTTCGGATGGGCCAACGGCGTGCGGTCGCGCGGGCTGGTCGCGCTGAACCCCTCGAACGGCGCGACCACGGCGACGTACCGCCACTGGCTCCCGCTGGGATCGTCGGTGAAGTCACTGGCGCTCGACGGCACCCACTTCTACCTGGGAGCCGAAGGCTACGGCGCTGGTGTCTTCGACGGCCGCATCGCCGGCCGTCTGTCCGATGACGCCATGGTGTGGAAGGACACCTGCCTGGGCGCCACCCAGGCCGTTGTCGTGAAGCAGGGCATTCTGTACAGCGCGTCCCACGCGCACAACTGCTCCGAAACACCGGGTGGCTTCCCGGAGCACAACAACCGTCAGCACTTCCTGGCCCAGTCGGTCACCAACAAGCACATCCTGCACTGGTTCCCCGACACGGACGGAGGGCTCGGTGAATCGACCGGCCCCCGGGCTCTGGTGATGGCCAACAACATTCTCTGGTCCGCCGGCGAATTCACCGCGGTCAACGGAAAGCCGCAGCAGGGCCTGACCCGCTTCGGCGCCGGACCCGACATCGGAGCCCCGGAGGGTGCTCCCCGGCTCACGGCCGTCAACTCCGGCCCCGGCAAGGTCCGGCTCTCGTGGCTCGCCGCATGGGACAGGGACAACGCGGTGCTGACGTACCGGATCTACCGCGACGGCGTCCTCGTGGCTTCGCCGAAGCAGGGCTCCACCTCGTGGAACCGCCCGCTCATGACGTTCACCGATTCGGTGAAGCCCGGATCCAGCCACAAGTACACGATCTCCGTGACCGACGGCACGAACGCCTCGCCCAAGTCCCCGGCGCTCTCGGTGACCGCGGCTCCCAACGCGCAGTCGGCAGGAGTGTGATGAGGCGAGAGCGTCGCGGTTACGCACCCGGAGTCTTCGACCTCTTCCACGTCGGCCACCTCAACATCCTGCGCCGGGCCAAGGAACACTGCGACCACCTCGTTGCGGGCGTCTGCTCCGACGAACTGGTGGTGCATCTGAAGGGCAGGCCGCCCGTCGTACCGCTCGCCGAGCGGCTGGAGATCGTCCGCAGCCTGCGCTTCGTCGACGACACGTACGTGGCGACCATGGACGACAAGCTCGAGGTCTGGAGGGAAATCGGTTTCGACGTCATCTTCAAAGGTGACGACTGGCTCGGCACGGATGTGTGGAAGGGCCTTGAGGGCGAATTCGTCAAACGGGGTGTGGAAGTCGTCTACTTCCCCTACACCGCCCACACCTCCAGCACTCTTCTGCGCACTGCGCTCGACCTGCTCGCCTCCCAGGCTCCGGCCGGGCCGCCATCAGGAGAGCTCACGGAACCACTTCACAAGGAAGGCGGCCATGAAGAGGACATGGGCCACGAGCAGCATGCAATACACGGTGAGAAAGAGATCTTGACTCCCCAGGAATAGGAAGCTGACGCAGACCATGCCGTAGTCGACGGGGAGAAGGAGCACGGATCGCAGCGCCGACGGGGGCGCCGGCGAGGCCTTACTCCCTGTCTGCCTCTTCAGCTTCTCCGTCAGGATCGCTCCGAAGAAGATGACGCCGGCAGCGAGCTGGAAGGCCATCGGCACGAGCAGGAACGCCTCACTGGGCAGGTCGAAGAAGCGGTAGAACGAGACCAGCACGACCATGTGGACGCCCACGGTCTTGACGCTGTCGAGCACATGGTCCAGCCACTCTCCCGAGGCGCTCTCCGTCCGCTGAATCCGTGCCAGCTGTCCGTCCGCTGCGTCCAGGGCGAAACCCAGCACCAGAGCAGCGAACACACAGACGGCCATCACCGGTCCTGGCGGCACCAGCGCCACGGCCGCCAGCGCCGGAAAAGTGAAGAGGGTGCCGAGCACGGTCACCTGATTCGGTGTGATCCCGCTCCGGTAGACCATCGCCGCAAGCATGCGACCTGCCGGACGGTTGACGAACCGGGTGTAGACCGAGACTCCCTTCGGGGACTTCTGGGCAGTCGAAAGGAGCCTGAACACATCAGGAAGTTCTGACATTTCACCCTCTTCGGACAAGTACGCCTATGGGGTACAACTATCACAGAATCTGCGCATATACCTGCCGGAGGGGGCTCTGCTCGGCGGCGCGGCGTTCCCCGCGCCGCTCAGCCCGGGAACGGCGAAGAGGCCGTGTCGGATGTCTCCGACACGGCCTCTTCCCGTACGACTCTCGCGAGTCGGGACGACAGGATTTGAACCTGCGACCCCTTGACCCCCAGTCAAGTGCGCTACCAAGCTGCGCCACGTCCCGATGCCCGTGTGACCTGGGGTTTCCCCCGGACCTAACGTGCAAGAGAACAATACATCACTCCGCGGGGCCGCCGGGCGGGTCCGCGGGCCCGGATCGGACCACCGATCGGTCGCAGGTCCGCAGGAGCATGACGCTGCCCGGCATCTCCCGGATGCCGAGTCGCCTGACAGAGCCACCGTCACCTGCCGGACCGTCGAATGCAACGAGGCGGCGGCCGGCCGGGGGAAACGGCCGTCCGTGCGTGGAAGCACCGCAGGGGCGGCGACCCCACCCGCCTGGGCCGAACGGAGAAACTCACCGGCCATCCGGGTCCGCAGACCTCCCGTGCTGCTACGCGATCGCCGCCGCCTGCGTACTTCACCGACGCACACCTCTGGCTCGCTGCCTGGTGCCTCGGTGCACCGCGATCTCCATCCCGGCTCGTAGAGACGGGCGCGCCGGCTCACATTTCCTGGCGCCGGGTCAGTTAGGGGGATCAGGAGGCCGGTCAATGTCGTTGCAAATTCCCGGGGTGGCACAGAAATGCGCTTGCACCCGATTCACGTCGCCTGGATCTATGCCTCGGGAACTACGAACCGACATCGGAACAGTCGATGTCGAGACCGTCCAGGTCCGAATCAAAACACCCCATCTGGATGAGCGCCGCGCCATAGGTGGGCCGTTACTATCAAATCGCCAGCCCCTTCCGACAGCACCGAATGAGGTACCAATTAGATGCAGCGGTACATCAAGTTCGACGCCGAGATGAAACACGCGGTGGCACAGGTCACGGATGCTTTTCCGTTCCGTGGCTATGTCAAGCCGACGTTGTCCGGTCACATCACCGTCGCCCAGACCGTCCAGGAGTTCCTCAAGCCGGGAGCGCGGATCCTGGACTTCGGCGCGGGCCCGGCGGACAAGACCGCGGTGCTCGCCGCGCTCGGCTATAAGTGCACGGCCATCGACGACCTCCAGGACGAATGGCACAAGCGCGGCGGCGCCCGCCAGCGCATCCTCGACTTCGCCGAGAAGATGGGGATCGACTACATCCCGCTCGACGACGGTGGTCTCCCCAGCACCGAAACATTCGACATGGTGATGCTGCATGACGTGCTGGAACACCTGCACGACTCACCGCGCGATCTGTTGATCAGCCTGCTCGAGCGGGTCCGCGACGAGGGCTATTTGTTCATCACCGTGCCCAACCACGTCAACCTGCGCAAGCGCCTGGACGTGCTGCGCGGCAAGACCAGCCATCCGCCGTTCGAGCTCTACTACTGGTACCCCGGCAACTGGCGCGGCCACGTGCGCGAGTACACGGAGGGCGACTGCCTGGAGCTGGCCAAGGCGCTGGGGCTGGAAGTGCGTATGGTGCGCGGCACCCACCACATGCTCAGCAAGGTGCCGCCCCGGTTCCGGCGGGCGTATCTGGCCGTCAGCAAGCTCATTCCGTCGACCAGGGACACGTGGTCCATGATCGCCCAGAAGCCGCCCGGGTGGGTGCCCAAGCCGGAGCTCAACGACACGGAGTTCCGAGAGGTCACCGGCCTGAGGTCATGGGGCGAAATGGCCCACTGACCCTCAGCACTACAGCAGGGCGTCGCCCGAGCCCTGCAGCCGCATACGCCCGCGGCTCGGCCCGGCGCGTGAGCGGCTCGCGGTGCGGAGGACAATGGCGGTATGGACGAGGCATCGGGCGACAGGACGGCCAGAGACCGCGATACCGAGGGCAGGGCGCGCAATGCGCGGCCCCGTGACGGGCTCGGCCGTCCCCTCCCGTACGGCGCACGGGGTGTGGAACGCCAGCCGGAAGGTGTGCTGCGCACCCCGCCCCAGACCCTGACGGAGGCCCAGCGCCTGCTGGACGCGGGAATGCCCTTCCACGCCCATGAGGTCTTCGAGGACGCCTGGAAGTCGGGCCCGGAGCAGGAGCGCGAACTGTGGCGCGGCCTCGCCCAGCTCGCGGTGGGTCTCACCCACGCCGCCCGCGGCAACACCGCGGGCGGCGCACGGCTGCTGCTGCGCGGCGCGGACCGGATCGCGCCGTTCCCGCAGCCGTACGGGATCGACGTCCAGGGGCTGTCGCGATGGGCGACGGAGCTGGCCGGCCGGCTGACAGGCCCGGTGGACCCGGTCGCCGAGTCACCGCGGCTGGTCGTCCGGTAGCGGGTCGTCCAGCGCTGGGTCGTCCAGGAGGACGACGACGAGGGTGCGGGGCCCGTGGACGCCTTCCACGCGGTCGAGCTCGATGTCGCTCGTGGCGGACGGGCCGGAGATCCAGGTCAGTGGTCGGGTCGGGGCGAGGCGCGGCATCGCCTGCGGGACGGAGGCGACGACCTGTTCCGGGGCGCGTACGACGCAGATGTGCAGGTCGGGAACGAGGGTGAGGGCGCGGCGGCCCTGGGCGGGGCCGCCGTCCAGCACGAGGGTGCCCGTCTCGGCGACGGCGAGGGCGCAGCCGGTCACCACGGCGTCCGTGGCGTCGAGTTCGGCCGGGGTGAGCGGGCCGTCGTCCCTGCGCCTCTCGGCGTCGGTGGCGGCGAGCCAGCCCTCGGGCAGTCCGTCGGGGACGACGACCGACCGCGCTCCGTACTCGGTCAGCAGCTCCGCGAGAAGCTCCGGCAGCCGCGCCTGGGTCGAGCGGTGCACCAGAGCCCGGTAGTCGGTGAGGTTCTCGCACAGCAGGTCGAGGATCGGGGCAAGGTCGTGGGCGGTGTGGCTGTCCCGGTAGTCGCGCAGGACCCCGGGCGCCTCGGGGGCCCCGGCTACTGCGGCGCGGATCCCGGCGAGGATGCGGTCGCGGGAGGAGGTGCTCATGTGCGGTTCTTCCTCCACCAGTCACGGAAGGATTCAGCGGGCAGTTCCGGCAGTTCGCGCGACGCGGTCCATGCTCCGGTGCCGGGCGGGCGGCGGGGGTGGAGCCTCCGGGTCCGGGACGCGAGGCGTTCACCGACGGCGAGCGCCGAGGGATGGTTCAGCACCCAGCCGGCTGCCTTCATCGCTGCTTTCTCCAGCCGGTGGCCCTTTCCTCCCCGGTCCGCGACCTCCTCACGGAGATGGACCAGGACCTCGGGGATGTCGATGGCGACCGGGCACACCTCATAACAGGCCCCGCACAGCGACGAGGCGTACGGCAGGGAGGCGTCGATCTCGCTCTGTGTGCCGCGCAGCTGGGGGCTGAGGATCGCGCCGATGGGGCCGGGATAGACGGACCCGTAGGCGTGGCCGCCGGCCCGCTCGTACACCGGGCAGACGTTCAGGCAGGCGGAGCAGCGGATGCAGCGCAGGGCCTGCCGGCCGACCTCGTCGGCAAGGGTGGCGGTGCGCCCGTTGTCGAGGAGGACGAGATGGAAGGCGCGCGGGCCGTCGCCGTCGGTGGTGCCGGTCCACATGGAGGTGTAGGGGTTCATGCGCTCCGCGGTCGAGGAGCGCGGCAGCGTCTGGAGGAAGACTTCGAGGTCGCGCCAGGTCGGCACGGTCTTCTCGATGCCGACGACGGAGATGAGTGTCTCGGGCAGGGTCAGGCACATGCGGCCGTTGCCCTCGGATTCGAGGACGACCAGTGTGCCGGTCTCCGCGACCATGAAGTTGGCGCCGGACACGGCGACCTTGGCGCGCAGGAACTTCTCCCGCAGATGCAGCCGGGCGGCCTCGGCGAGATCCGCGGGCCGATCGGAGAGTCCGGCGGGTGCGGGCCTGCCCCAACTGCCCATGGTGCGGGCGAAGATGTCGCGGATCTCGCCCCTGTTGCGGTGGATGGCGGGGACCAGGATGTGCGAGGGCCGGTCCTCGCCCAACTGCACGATCAGTTCGGCGAGATCGGTCTCGTAGGCGGCGATCCCCTCGGCCTCCAGGGCTTCGTTGAGGCCGATCTCCTGGGTGGCCATGGACTTGACCTTGACGACTTCGCGTTCGCCGGTGGCCTTCACCAGGCCGGTGACGATCCGGTTGGCCTCCGCGGCGTCGGACGCCCAGTGCACGACGCCGCCCGCGTCGGTGACCGTGGCCTCCAACTGCAGCAGGTACTCGTCGAGATGGCGCAGCGTGTGGTCCTTGATCCGCTTGCCCGCCTCGCGCAGCTGTGCCCAGTCGTCGAGCTCGGCGACGGCCTTGGCCCGCTTGTCGCGGATGGTGTGGGTGGCGTGCCGGAGGTTGGCGCGCAGCGTGGGGTTGTGCACGGCGTCCTTGGCCGCGACGGGGAAGGAGGGCATCCCCAGATAGGTGCCGCTCATGTGCGGGGCTCCTCCGCTCGGTAAGGGTGTTCCTCGGTGGCGGCGAGGATGTCGGCGATGTGCAGGGAGCGCAGCGGCTCGTCCTGGCGCCGCAGGATGCCGTCGAGGTGCATCAGGCACGAGTTGTCGGCGCCGCAGAGCACCTCGGCCCCGGTGGAAACGGCGCTGCTCACCTTGTCCTGCCCCATGGCGGCGGACACATCGGCGTTCTTGACCGCGAACGTGCCGCCGAAGCCGCAGCATTCCTCCGCGCCGGGCAGCTCCCGCAGCTCCAGCCCCTTCACCGCTTCCAGCAGCCTGCGCGGCCGGTCCCCGAGGCGCAGCATGCGCAGTCCGTGACAGGAGGGGTGGTAGGTGACGGTGTGCGGGAAGTAGGCGCCGACATCCGTCACCCCGAGGACGTCGACCAGGAATTCGGTGAGTTCGAGGGTGCGCGAGGCGAGGTCCACCCCGGCCCCGCCACCGAGTTCGGGATAGTGCTCCCTGACCATGGCGGCGCAGGAACCGGACGGGGTCACCACGTACGGGTACCCCTCGAAGGCCGCGATGGTGCGCCGCACCAGGGGCTGGGTCTCGCGCCGGTATCCGGTGTTGAACTGCGGCTGCCCGCAACAGGTCTGCGCGGCCGGGAAGTCCACCGCCACCCCGAGCCGTTCGAGGAGTCTCACCGTCGCGATGCCCGTCGCCGGGAACATCGCGTCATTCACACAGGTGACGAAGAGTGCGACACGCATGGGCGGAGGATATGCGGAATGCGGAGCGTTGCGTACCACCTGGGAGGCGAAACATCGGATCACTGGGGCGGGGCGTAGCGCCCCCGGTGCGGGGCATCGGCTCGGCGGCGGCATCCCTGTGCGCCACGACCATGTGCTGCGCAACCATGTGCTGCGCGGCCGTGTGCGGCTATGCGTCGTTCAGGAGCCGCAGCAGGACCGAGGTGTGGCTGACGGCCGGGTCCTTCGCCGCGGTGAGCAGGGTCAGCGGCCCCGTCGCCGCGAGGTCCCGCAGCCTCTGCAGCGCCTCGGCCGCCGGGGGCTCGGCGAGTTCGCTCTCGTAGCGTCGGCAGAACTCCTCGTACTCCCCGTCGGGGCCGTGGTACCAGCGGCGCAGTTCGGTCGAAGGGGTGAGCGCCTTCGGCCACTCGTCGACCCCTGCCTCCGCCTTGGCCAGGCCGCGCGGCCAGAGCCGGTCGACGAGCACGCGTACGCCGTCGTCCGGGCCGGGCGTCTCGTAGACCCTGCGGGCCTTCACACCGTCACCGCCTCGCTGCATGCCCCCAGGGTCACAGCCCGTCCTCGCTTCCGCACCCCGCACCGCCGTGCCCCGGACGGGCATCACCGCGTTCGCCACCGAGCCCCAGCGCCGGGAACAGCACCGCCTCGACGAACCCCGGCAGGGCGTCGCCCCGCGCGAACCTGTCCTCGAAGAGCTGCTCGACACGCAGCACACCCATGAAACACGGCGCCACGAAACCGATGGCCGGATTGTCCGCAGCGAGCTCGCCGCGGTCGACGCCGCGCCGCAGGATCGTGTCGAGCGCGGCCACCTCGGGGTCGATCACCGTCTCGCGCAGCGCCTGGCGCAGATCCGGGTGCTGGAGATACGCCTGGCCGACGGCCTCCATGAGTTCGGCGTCGGGGCCACGGCGCTCGGCGACGACGCGCGCGGCCTCCCGCAGGTCTCCCGCGAGCGAACCGGTGTCGATCCCGTCGAAGAAGGTGCAGCGGCTCTTGTCCAGCGCGGAGGTGACCAGCTGCGGCTTGGTCTTCCACTGCCGGTAGAGGGTGGCCTTGCCGCATTTCGTGCGGGCGGCGACACCCTCCATCGTCACGGCGTCGTAGCCGCCCTCACGCAGAAGGTCGAGCACGGCCGCGTACAGCTCCTGCTCCCGCTCGGGCGTGATCTTGCTGCGGCGTGCGGCGGCCGTGGCGGCCTGCGTGGACATCGGTTCCTCCCGTTCGGGCGGCTCGGTCGGCACAGCTCGCGGGGCGGTGTTCGTCCCGGCTGTGGGGTGGCGCTCCGCACATACGAGAGTAGGGGGTGCACAATCGAGACGCAAACGTATCGAGACGTTTGCGTCTCGATGAATTCGGATCTACGCTTCCCCCGTTTGCTACCGCTGTACTGGTGAAAAAGGGGCCGCGTCATGGCTGCCGGGAAACGTCCCGCCATACCGGAGGTGACCGCTACCCACAGGCCGCCACTGCTGCGCGAACTCGCCCTGGTGACCGCGCTCTTCCTCGTCTACAAGCTCGGCCGCCTGCTCGCCGACGGCCACGGGACGCGGGCGTTCCACAATGCCGAGGGTGTCTGGGACGCCGAGCGTGCACTGCGGCTCCCCGACGAGGGCGTGGTGCAGGACCTGCTGCTCCACCACGAGACCCTCGTCCATGTCGCCAACACCTACTATGCGGCCGTCCACTTCCCGGCGACCGTCGCGTTTCTCGCCTGGCTCTACTGGCGGCGTCCCGAGCACTACCTCTGGTCCCGCCGCGTCCTCGCCGCTCTCACCGGCGCCGCGCTCGGGATGCACCTGCTGATGCCGCTCGCCCCGCCGCGCATGCTGACCGCGGCCGGGCTCGTCGACACCGCGCAGGTCTACGGCCCGTCCGTGTACGGCGCGAACCCCGCCACGGACTCGCTCGCGAATCAGTTCGCCGCCATGCCGTCGCTGCACTTCGGCTGGGCTCTGATGGTCGCCATCGGACTCATGACCGCCACCCGCAGCCGCCGGCGCGTGCTGTGGCTGCTCCACCCACTGCTGACGCTGCTGGTCATAGTCGGCACCGCCAACCACTACTGGCTGGACGCCCTGGTGGCCGGTGCCCTGCTCGGCTTCGTGCTGCTCCTCGTACGTGCCCCGGCTTCCGGCCCCCTCGTCACGGGCAACGGTTCCCCCGCGCCGAACACGGCGCCGCTGCCTGCCGGAGCGCTGCGATGAGCGGCACCGTCGTCGCGGTCCTTATCTCACTCGTCTCCGCGGTCGGCTACGCGCTGGCCGCTGTCATCCAGTCCCGGCTCGCCGAGACCGCCGCCTCGGGGAGCGGCGGGCTGGCGACGGTGCTCGCGCAGCCGCTGTGGTGGTGGGCGGTGGGTCTCAATGCTGCGGGTGCGCTCGCCCATGTGGGGGCGCTCCACTACGGGCCGCTCACCCTGGTGCAGCCGCTCGGCGCGCTGACCCTGGTCGCCGCTCTGCCGCTGGCCGCACGGCGGGCGGGCCGGCGGGTGACGCCCGGGGAGTGGCGGGGCGCGCTGTGGACGGTGGTGGGCCTCACCGGGCTGATCATGGTCACTGGCCCGGCGACGCCCGGCGATGCGCTGAGCCTGCGTGAGGCACTGGTGGTCGCCGCGGTGACCGCAACGCTGATCGGCGTGATGGTGCGCGGATCCGGGGCACGCGGCGGCGGCCTCGGCCATGCGACTGCGTCCGGGATCGCTTCGGGTGTCGCCTCCGCGCTCACCCAGACGTTCACGGCGGCACTGGCGCGTGAGCTGCCCGGCGGTCCGGCGAGCTGGTGGCAGACGGTACTGCTCGCGGTGATCATCTCCTCGTTCGCCGTCGGCGGGCTGCTGCTGTCGCAGTCGGCGTACCGGGCCGGCCTGGCCGCACCGCTGGCCGTCGTCAATCTGGCGAATCCCGCGGCGGCGGCCGCGATCGGTGTGGCTCTGCTGGGTGAGACGTTCCGTGCCGGTCCCTCGGGCTGGTTGATCGCCGGCGCTTCGGCGGCTCTCGCGGCGCGCGGAGTGGTGCTGCTGACGATGTCGCCGCGCATGCGCGTGGACGGCGAACCGGTCGCAGGGCCCCCGCCCCGCATCCAGGAAGCGTCGATCCCGGAACCGTCGACCGTCCCGGCGGGCCTGGTCGGCTGACTCGAGGTCGCGGCAGTGTCCATGGCATCCGATCCTGTAACCACTGATGCCAGGAACCACTGACGCGCCAGCCACAGCGTCAGGGTGCGCCCGGAGGCGGTGATGCAGTGGCGGAAGCCGAGGGAGCCGCTCACGGGCCCGTGGACGGTCCCGTCAACGACTCCATGGGTTCGGCTCTCGTGGACGCCCTCTTCGCCCAGTCCGCCATGGCCGTCTACGTCCTCGGCCACGACCTGCGGACCGTCCGCGCGAGCACGGCATCCCCTGCGGAGCCCGGCGAATCGCTACTGGGCCGGAGGTTCACCGAGGTCTACCGGCTCGACCGGCCCGAGGAGGCCGACCGGCTGCTGGACACCGTGGTGCGCAGCGGCACACCCGCCCGCAGATGGCGCGTACGGGGCCGCCGGGTACGCGAGTCAGGTCCCGACCGTGGCCTGACCGTCTCCTTCCAGCGGCTGGACGGTCAGCGGGGCGAATTCCTCGGAGTGCTCGCGCTGGTGACGGACGTGCACGACGACGAACGCGAACGCCGGAGGTCGGCCGCCCTGGACTCGGTGCGCGACCGTCTCGGACAGTCACTCGACCTGGTCACCACCTGTCAGGACCTGGCCGACGCCGTGGTGCCGGCATTCGCCGACGTCGCCGTCGTCGAGCTCGTGGACGACGTTCTGCGCGGCGGGGACGCGCCGCTGCCGCCCGTGAACCTCGAGACTCCGCTGCGGCGCACCGCGTTCCGTGGCAGTGCCGAACCCGCACACCCGATCGGCGATGTCCACAAGGTGCCCTTTCCCACGCCCTTCGCCCAGACGCTGTCCGACCTCCGGCCGCGGCGCGTCACGATCGGCCCGGACACCACTTGGCTGAAGGCCGACCCGGACCGGGCCCGAGCGATCGCACAGCAACGGGCGCACTCGCTGATCGTCGCCCCGCTCGCGGTGCGCGGGACGGTCCTCGGCGCCGTCAGCCTCTACCGGTGCGCCGGTTCCGAGGCGTTCGGCGAAAGCGATGTACGCATCGCCATGACGCTCGCCGCGCACACCGCGCTCGGCATCGACAACGCCCGCCGCTACGAGCGCAATCACACGATCGCGTCGACCATCCAGCGGCGGCTGCTGCCGCACAGCGCGGCCGACCGGGTCGCCGTGGAGACGGCGCAGCTCCATCTGCCGGGACGCAACAGCGGCTGCTGGTTCGACACGATCGCCCTGCCCGGGGCGCGCACGGCCCTCGTCGTGGGCAACGTCCACGGGCGCGGGATCCACACGGCGACGACGATGGGGCAGTTGCGTACGGCGACGCAGACGCTCGCCGCGCTGGATCTGCAACCGGACGAGCTGCTGGCCCACTTGAACGACACGGCCATCCTTCTCGCGTCGGAGCGTGCCGCCTTCGCCACCGCCGGCGCTCCGCCGCAGTCGCTGACCGCGACGTGCCTGTACGGGGTCTACGACCCGTTCTCGCGGGTGCTGACGCTCGCCAGCGCGGGTCACCCGGCGCCGCTCGTGGTGCGCCCGGACGGCCGCACGGAGACCCCTGATGTGCCGGAGGGACCTCATCTGGCCGCTCCCGACAGTGCGCCGTTCGCCACCTGCGAGGTCGAGCTGGCCGAGGGCAGCCTGCTCGCCATGGCGGCGGGAGAGCTGGTTCTGGACGGCGCGGGCGGCGGCGCCCCCGTGGCCGACGTCCTCTCCCCGCCCGACCGTCCGCTGCGGGATCTGTGCGACGCCGTGGTCTACCGGCTGCCCGCCGGGGACCCGCCGGACGGCGCCGCGCTCCTGCTCGCCCGTACCACCACGGTCCCGTCCGACCTGCACGCGACCTACGCGCTGGATCACGATCCGACGGCGCCGTCGGCTGCCCGGGCAATGGTGCGTGAGCGGCTCACCGAGTGGGGTGTGGGCGAGGACACCGTCCGGTCCGCGGAACTCGTCGTCAGCGAGCTGGTGACCAACGCCGTCCGCTACGGGGCCCCGCCCCTGCGGCTCAGGTTGATCAAGTCGCACACCCTGACGTGCGAGGTCCACGACACCGGGCCCGCCGCACCGCATCTGCGCCACGCGCGGACCGTCGACGAGGGCGGGCGGGGACTGTTCATCATTTCGCAGCTCGCCGGCCGGTGGGGGACCCGTTACACAGCGGCCGGAAAGATCATCTGGAGCGATCTCGATCTGGCTCCGGCCACCCCTTGAGGCCGGCTGCGCGGGTCTCCGGCAGCCGCAGCAGGCAGATGAGGCTGACCACACAGACGCCGACCACATAGGCGCCGACGACCCAGGGCACGCCGGCACCCGTGATCTGTGCGAGCCGGCTGTTGATGAGGGGCGTGAGCGCACCACCGAGCACGGCGCCGATGTTGTACGAGATCGCGGTCCCCGAGGCGCGCAACCGGGGTTCGAACAGCTCCGGGATGTACATGCCCTGCACGCCGAGCATCGTGATGAGCGCGAGCAGGATCGCTGTGGTCGCCGCCCCTAGGGTCACCGCCCCGCCGGTGTGCCACACCACCAGATACGGCACCGTCAGCACCCCCATGGCGACGCAGCCCACGAGGCTGAGCCTGCGTCGCCCGTAGCGGTCGCCCAGCGCGGCGGCGACCGGGGTCGCGGCCGCCATGACCGTCATCGCGGCCATGATGCTCAGCAGGGCCGCGTTCGGGGTGATGCCCGGGCGCCGGATGGCATGGGACATCGCCCAGGCGGTTGCCGTGTAGTGCACGGCGTAGGTGCACATGACCGCGCCGGCCACCAGCAGCACACGCCCCGTGTGGTGGCGCACCACGAGAGTGAACGGTGACCGTGCCAGCGCGTCGTCCCGTGCCAGCCCCCGGAAGACCGGGGTCTCCGCGATCCGGGACCGCAGCAGATACCCGGCGACGGTGAGGAGACCGGCGCACCAGAACGGTACGCGCCAGCCCCAGGACAGGAACTGATCGGCCGTCAGTGCGGCGGACAGGACAAGGACGCAGCCGTTGGCGAGGAGGAATCCGATCGCCGGCCCGGTCTGCGGGAACGAGGTCCACAGTCCGCGATGGCGGGCGGGCGCGTGCTCGCCCGCGAGAAGCACGGCCCCGGTCCACTCTCCGCCGATGCCGAGCCCTTGGACGAAGCGGAGCACGACGAGGCAGACGGGAGCCGCGACGCCCATCTCCCGGTAGCCGGGCAGCAGACCGACGCCGAGCGTGGCGAGCCCGGTGACGAGCACGGTCGACTGCAGCACGGCGCGCCGCCCGTACCGGTCGCCGATGTGGCCGAAGAGCACCGAGCCGAGCGGGCGGGCCACGAAGCCGGTGGCGAACGTCCCGAAGGCGGCCAGGGTTGCCGTGGCGGGGGCGAAGTCGGGGAAGAAGACCGGCCCGAGGACGATCGCGGCGGCGGTGGCGTAGAGCGCGAAGTCGTAGAACTCGATCACGGTGCCGATGAGCGCCGCCGTGGTGACGCGGTTGACGGCGGCGGGGACGCGCCGGGGGCGCGCGGTCAGCTGTCGGGTGCTCATGTCGACTCCTTCGCGGACCACTGGCGCACGCGTTCCTCGAGTTCGAGCGCTGCGTGCACCTTGCGGTTCCGGTAGGGCGCCAGGTCGTGGTGCATCCCGGCGACGGCGCGCGTCACCCGTGCGGAGCGCACGCCGTGCATCAGCTCCAGGGCATGGGCCCATGTGTCGCAAGCCTGTTCCACGAGCCCTTGACGGCACTGCATGGCCCCGGTGTGGGCGACGCTGAGAGCCGTGATGCGCTGGTGGGTGCCGCCCGAGCGATTCCACACGGCGTGGCTGAAGTGGCGCTCGGCCATGTCGTAGGAGCCCATGTGCTCGGCAGCCTTGGCCGTGTGGTTGCCCACGCAGGCGTCTGCCGATCCCCACAGCGCCGCCCAGAACGGCATCTCCCGTTCGTCGGCCCCCTCCACCAGCCGGGCCGCGCGCGCGGCCTCGGCCACGGCTTCCCGGCCGCGGCCCGCCATGGCGAGCGCACGGGCGCGGGTGACCACGTACAGGGATTCCGTTGCCGGGTCCGTGCGCCCTCGGACGCGTTTCAGCGCCTCGTCGACGAGGGCGAGGGAGTGTTCGGGACGGCCGACCTCCATGCCGTGGTGGGCGAGGACTCTCAGGACGAAGGCGCCGTGCAGATCGTTCTCCGCCTCGCGTGTCAGGGAGTACGCCTGGAGGTAGTAGCGCTGGGCGAGGCCCTGTTCGCCCGCGTCGTACGCCTTCCAGCCGGCCAGGTAGGCGACGCAGGCTGCTGCGGACAGCATCTGGCGCCTGAGGTCGTCGGTTCGGAAGCGGGCCCGGCACAGCGCCGCGACGTCGCTTCTGAGGTACTGCACGAGGGCCGTGCGTCCGTGCTGTCCGCCGTACCGTTCGTCGACGGCGGTGAACAGCTGTGTCATCTCGCGCACGGCGGCCACCTCGGCGCCGCCCGCGGTCGCGGTACCCGCCCTCGGGGTCTCCCGCCGGGCGGTCCGTGGATCCGGCACCAGCGCAAGGGCCGCGGCGGCGACGCTGTAGGGCGCGGTACGGGACCAGGTACTGCGTTCGATGTCGCCGGTGGCCAGCAGATCGAGGGCCTCCAACGGGTCCCGGTGCCCGCCGCGCGCCGGCAGGGGGTCGCCGTCCGCAGCCTCTCCGCCGAGCAGACCGAGCTGGGCGGGTGAGACGGGCAGGGGCAGTCGCCGGGACAGCGCCTCGGCGATGAGGGCCGCGGTGGTGGGGGCGGGTCTGGTGCCGGCGATCCAGTGTGCGACGGCTGAGGAGTTGGTGCGGGCGGTGCTTCCGTTCTCTGCTGCGACGGCCCGTATCTGCCGGGCGAGTTCGGCGTAGCTGTATCCGGACTCGCGCACGGCCCGCGCCAGTCGCTCGTTCTTGGGGCGCACACGGCCTCCGTTGCGGTTTAAGCGGTCTAAGCGACCCTGCCGCCGACGGACGCTATCCACGGCACGCCCCCGTCCGTTGATTCCTCGTCAGAAGACCGCACTCATGGGTGAGGAGCCCCGCAAAAGTGCCTGCACGCAGCGCCCAGTTCCGGGATGATGTTCCGGATGAGCGATCGGTCGTGGAGCGTGAGCTGGAGTTCGAACTCGTTCTCGCCGCGCAGCCGGCCGCACGCACCCCGGTGTCCGTACCGACGCGTCTGACCTATCGCGTCAGTGACCCGTACGCAGTGCACATCTCGTTCCACATCGACACGCCCGCCCCGATCAACTGGACGTTCGGGCGGGATCTGCTCATCGACGGCGTCTTCCGGCCGAGCGGGGACGGCGATGTGCGTATCTGGCCCACCCAGGTGTACGGGAGCCGCAGCACGGTCTGCCTCGCGCTCACCACACCTGATGGCAACGCGGTGCTGCGGGCGCCCGCCGTGGCCCTGACCGCCTGGTTGGAGCGGACCATGCGTCTGGTACCGCCCGGCAGAGAACGTCTGAGGGTGCCCGCCGCTCCCTGAGCGCGTCCGTTCGACACCTGGACTCCGCCATTCGCGATTCCCGCCATAGGCCCACACTTCGCACGCGTTTCGCAAGGCGGCTGCCGTCGGCGGCTTCCACGGGCATCATTCAGTCTCTGCTCCTGACTAGCTGCGAACCTCTGGTGAACGGCAGCATGGGGTAAAGACGACACGTGTGCGCGCGTGGAGGCGGTACAGACTTTGACAAGGCAAGACTTTGCGTTCTGCGGTGCCGGGCTGGCGGCTGTCTACGTGCTCTCGGAGGGCAGCGACGAGCTGCGCCTGGCCGAGGTCGCGGGAGACCGTGCCGGGGCGTACGGACTGCCGGCCGTGGTCGCTCTGTCGGGCCGCTCCCCCGCCACCGCGGCGTTCCGCACGGGCCGGCCCGTGTGGCTGGATGCCGGGGAGCTCGCCGCATACGAGGGGTACGGGGGTGCCACGGATGCGGGCGGCGACGCCTTCCGCCACGTTTCCGGTTCCTGGCCCGCCACGTACTCCCTGGGCGCGCTGCCGCTGGGCAAGGGCGCCGCGGAGCTGGGCTGCCTCCTCGTCGCCGGCGAGGTCGGGCCCGGGTTCGGTGACGACTGCCGCAGCCTGCTGGAGCTCTACGCCGATCAGGTCGCGGCCGGTCTCGAATCGGCCGCCGCGCGTGCCACCGGCCGGCACGAGGTGGGCAGCACGCACCAGGGCCCTTCCTTGGTGCCGCGGCAGGGGGGCGCCTTCACGCTGGAGCTGCGCAGCGGCTCGATGAGTGCCGATGCGCAGATGCTGGCGTTGCTGGGGGTGGCGCCCGGGGACTTCGACGGCCGGGTGGAGACGCTGCTCGCGTGTGCGATGCCGGACGACATTCCTTCGCTGATGGAGATCGTGGAGCCGGGGCGGCTCTCGGAGACCGGAGGTCAGCTTGCCTTCCGTGTCCGGCAGCCCGGCGGCGCGCTGCGCTGGCTGGGCCTGCGCTTCCGGCTGCGCAGCGGTGCCGACGGGACGCCGGAGCGGCTGCTCGGCGTGGTCGCCGATGCCTCCTACCTGCGCCCCACCGCCGACGAGGTGGCCGTGGTGCAGGAGCTGTCCGCGAAACTGGCGAGCGCCTCCACCGTGCGGGAGGTCAGCCGGCTGGTGGTCTCGGCGCTGCGGGGTCCGCTCGACGCGCGGCGGATCGCGGTCGCGGAGCTGGAGGCGGACCGGCTGTTCGTCACGGTCCTCGACCCGCCGGACCACCACCTCTGGCCGGACGTGTGGCAGTCCGAATGGCGGTCGGAATGGCCCGACGCCTCGTGCCATGCGCTGCCGACGCTGCAGAGCGCGCTGCGGGACGGCCACGTGAGTCTGTGGCCCCCGCATGCCGACCTGGAGGACGGCCTGGCCGGTATCGGGCCCGGCGGACTGGCGGTGCTGCCGTTGCCGGCCAACGGCCGGATGGCGGGCGTGTGCCTGGTGGGCTGGGACGAGGAGCATGTGTTCGGCCCGGAGGAGAGGTCGCTGCTGACCGCGGTGGCCGGCCTGGTGGGCCAGGCGCTGACGCGTGCCCATGCCCTGGACGCCGGGCACGAACTGGCGACGATGCTCCAGCGCAGTCTGCTGCCACGGAAGCTTCCGGCGTTGCCCGGAGGGGTGGCCGTGGCCCGCTATCTGCCTGCGACGGCGGGGCTGGAGGTGGGCGGCGACTGGTACGACGTGATCCCCCTCGAGGACGGGCATGTCGCGCTGGTGATCGGTGATGTGCAGGGCCACAGCGCCGGCGCGGCCACGATCATGGGACAGATGCGCACGGCGGTGCGGGCCTACGCGGTGGAGGGGCACCCGCCCGACGTGGTGCTCGCCCGCGCGAACCGGCTGCTCGTGGGGATGGAGACGGATCTGTTCGCCACCTGCCTCTATGCGGACCTGGACATGGAGGAGGGCATTGCCAGATTCGTGCGGGCCGGTCATCTGCCGCCCGTGCTGCGCCATCCGGACGGCAGTACGCACGAGCTCGCGGTCGAGGGCGGGCCGCCGCTCGGCGTTCTCGCGGATGCCGAATTCCCCATGACCGAGGCCGGTTTGGTCCCCGGCACGCTCATGACGTTGCTGACGGACGGGCTGGTCGAGTCGGCGCGCCTCACGCTCGAGGACGGGATGCGCCGGGTCTGTGACGTTCTCGCCGCCGCCGACCCCGCCGACACGGGGCGGGTCGCCGACGAGCTGCTGGGCAGCGCGAACGGCCGTGACGACGACGTGGCGGTGCTCCTCATGCGCTACGACGGCACACGCGTGAGGCCCCGGCGGACCCACTGGACCGTGTGGCGGCTGCCGGACGCGGTGATGCACGCCCGGCGCTTCACCGCACGGACGCTGCGCGCCTGGGACGCGAGGGAGGAGGTGGACGTGGCGCTGCTGGTGGTGTCCGAGCTGGTCACCAATGCCATCGCGCACACGCGCGGCGAGGTGCGGCTGAATCTGACGCTGTCGGCGGACCGGCTGCGGATCGCGGTGAACGACGCGTCGCCGCGCAGCCCGGTCAAGCCCTCCAACGTGGACTGGGAGGCCACGGGAGGCCGTGGCCTGCTGATCGTCGAGGCGACCACCGCGGCGTGGGGTTCGGTGCCGCTCAGTGGCGGCAAGCAGGTCTGGGCCGAGATTTCGCTGACATCCGCCGGCGGCTGAGTTGCGGGCAACGAGAAAGGCCGCCCTCCCACATGTGAGAGAACGGCCTCCGACCTGCTCGAAGCAGAGTCGGGACGACAGGATTTGAACCTGCGACCCCTTGACCCCCAGTCAAGTGCGCTACCAAGCTGCGCCACGTCCCGATGCCCGTGTGACCTGGGGTTTCCCCTGGCCGAACGCGCATGAGAACAATACCGCACTCGGACCGGTGGTCACGAACCCGTATTCCTCCGACACGGAGCGCTTGACCTCGACCAAAGTTGAGGTTGCACGGTGGATCGCATGACGACCACAGAGATCACCTCACCGGCCGGCTACCACGACCTGGGCCGGCTGATGGGCCTGATGACCGGCGACGAGAAGCACGGACCCGCCGCGACCTCCACCCTCGACGCGCTCTGGGTCCTGTACGACCGGGTGCTGCGGGTGTCCCCCCAGACGGCCGACGCCCCCGGCCGGGACCGCTTCCTGCTCTCCAAGGGCCACGGGCCGATGGCGTACTACGCCGTGCTCGCGGCAAAGGGCTTCGTGCCGGCCGAGTGGCTGCCCGGCTTCGGCTCGTACGACTCCCCGCTCGGGCACCACCCCGACAGGCTGCTCGTGCCGGGCGCCGAGATCGGCAGCGGCTCGCTGGGGCACGGGCTCCCGCTGGCCGTCGGCACGGTGCTGGGGCTGAGGGCGCAGGGGCTCGCCGATCCCCGGGTGTGGGTGCTCATCGGGGACGCCGAACTCGACGAGGGCAGCAACCACGAGGCGATCGCGTACGCGGGCCCGGTGGGGCTCGACCAGTTGCACACGCTGGTGATCGACAACTCGTCCGCGACCTACGGCTGGCCCGGCGGCATCGCGTCCAGGTTCGAGGCGGCGGGCTGGTCGGCCGAGACCGTTGACGGACACGACCACGAAGCCCTGTACGCGGCGTTCACCGCGCGCCATCCCGGCCGGCCGAGGGCGGTTGTCGCCCGGGTCGCACCCAAGAACGCCTGATCCCCTGCCCCCTGAGCCGCCTTGAGCAGGCAGACCGGCTCGCAGCCCCACGTCTTTCACGAGGAGAACCGGACACCATGGACACGATGCGCGACCGCTTCATCTCCACCACCACGCGACTCCTGGACGAGGACCCGCGGCTCGCCCTCGTCCTCGCCGAGATCAGCAGGGACGGCTTCGACACCGCCCAGCGGCGCCACCCTGACCGGGTGATCAACCTCGGCATCCGGGAGCAGCTGCTGATCGGCGCCGGCGGCGGCATCGCGCTCACGGGCATGCGGCCGATCATGCACACCTTCGCGAGCTTCCTGGTCGAGCGTCCGTTCGAGCAGGTGAAGCTGGACTTCGGACATCAAGGCGTGGGAGGCGTACTGGTCAGCGCCGGGGCCTCGTACGACTGGCCCGCCGGGGGCTTCACCCATATGTCGCCGGGCGATGTCGCGCTCCTGGACACTCTCGACGGGTGGACGGTCCATGTGCCGGGCCACCCGGACGAGGCGGAGGCCCTGCTGCGCGCGGCCGCGACAGGGGACGACCGGGTGTACGTACGTCTGTCCCTGCAGTCCAACACCGCACCGCGGCCGGTGACCGGCGCAGGGTTCCTGAGGGTGCGAGAGGGTGCCGACGCAGTGGTGATCGCGGTCGGCCCGATGCTCGACAACGTGCTGGCGGCCACCGAGGGCCTCGATGTCACCGTTCTGTACGCCACGACCGTGCGCCCCTTCGACGCCCCGGCCCTGCGGGCGGCGGCCGGGGCGCAGCGGGCGGCAGATGTGGTGGTCGTCGAGCCGTATCTGGTGGGTACGTCGACGACGGCGGCCACCGATGCCCTCGCGCACGTGCCGCACCGGATCCTGGGACTGGGCGTGGCACGGCGCGAGCTGCGCAGGTACGGCGGGATCGACGAGCACCTGGAAGCCCACGGACTGGACGCCCGCGGGCTGCGGGACCGGATCGGCACGTTCCTGGGGCGGTGACCCCGGTCGTGGTGCACGGGCGATCGAAGCGGGAGGGCCGCCGCTGGGGCGTGTTTCGAAAGTCCCGCCTGGCCAGCGGCGTCTGGCACGCACTCCCCCGCAGCCCTTCGGGCACGGGAGATGCCCCGACGCTGCGTTGTCGGAGTCGTCCAAGTACGTCCAGTACGAGGATGATCTCCCCCAGCCCGGCGGCCGGGTGGGGCCCCCACCGCCTTGCGATTGCACGCACCAGACGCCGCAGGCCCCGCCCTTCGGGCGGACGGCGCTACTTTCGAAACACGCCCTACTGATCTTTTCGTAAGTTTGGTGGGTGTGGTGGCCGTGTGGGTGGGAGGCTGTCGGGGTGGCATATCAACCTTCCCCTTCGGTTGCCGGGTCCTCCCTTTCTCCTTTGTCGCGGCCTCAGTTGGCGGAGGCGCGTCGTGTTCGGGCAGTCGAGTTGTTCGAGGGCGGCGTCTCGAATGCGGGGATCGCGAGGGCGGTGGGGGTGTGTGCCGAGAGTGTGCGGCGTTGGCGGCGGGTGTGGGAGCAAGACGGTGCATCGGGCCTGCGGAGA